>JAFDXS010000580.1 GCA_018267795.1 Bacteroidota bacterium
TAGCCTTCACCAACACCCTCCTGCAACTTTAATGGAAACATATCATTAGCTAAAAATCCCCCACAAAACCAAACGCCTATCATCCTGCTCATTTGCAAATCCTGAAAATTCTGATTCAGATAATTATGCTTTCATTCGCAGATTGTGGATATGATTATTTGGAAACCGCATGTTAATAATACGATATTGCAAAAGGCCATAGCGCGTTAAAAACATGGCCGCAGAGAAATGAAAGAAGCAATGAGTAGTCCATGTAACCTTATGTTACCTTTTGGGGTACAAATGGGGCATGAATGGGGTATAGGAACACTTGCGTATTTTCACGCAAGCAACCCGCTGGGAAAGGCTTCTAGCCTAAGAGCAGCGAGCTTCAATGCCCCACAATCATTTTTATTGTAAATGGGGCATAATCCCTTCTACCAGGCAACAGGATAAAACCTCAGCAATCCAATAACCACAACCAAATCTTATCTATGAAAAACATATTCGCCAAAAACAGAAGCAGCCTCACACAAAACAGCTTCCTTAACCCATTGATAACCCATACATAACATTTATTATCACATATTTTATTAAAAAAAGCCTAAATTCTACAACCCTTAAATGATAAATAATATTACCTTTGCCGCACTTTCTTTATTCCTATTCTTTTAAGATAAATGTTGCGCGAAGAGTCGATCAAAGCAAAATGGCACATGCTGCTGCTGGCGCGTATTAGAGATTATGCTCAGCTCCTGAAGCCTAACCTCAGCATCATGGTCGTGTTTTCCAGTGTGGTTGGTTATCTTATGGCTCCGGGTATTTCTTTTTCCTGGAAGGAGGTCATCATTTTATTTCTCGGTGGTTTGCTGGTTACAGGTGGTGCCAATACTATCAACCAGATAATAGAGCGTCACAGCGATGCCTTCATGAAGCGTACCATGAATCGCCCAATGCCTGATGGCCGCATGAGCCATATCGAGGCCTGGGTTTTTGCCATAGTATGCGGTGCTACTGGTTCATTGCTATTAGGCTACTTTTTCAATCCGCTCGCTGGTTTTCTTAGTCTTATTTCATTATTGCTATATGCATTCGCCTATACCCCTATGAAGAAGATACACCCTATAGCGGTACTTATCGGCGCTATACCGGGTGCATTACCTCCACTTATTGGCTGGGTAGCTGCTACAGGCAGCCTTGAGGGCGTAGGTGGCTGGGTATTATTCCTTATTCAGTTTTTCTGGCAGTTCCCGCATTTCTGGGCTATAGCCTGGGTAGGCTTCGATGATTATGCCAAGGCCGGCATTCGTATGTTGCCTTCTAGAGAAGGTAAAACAAGGTTCACTGGTTTGCAGTGTATGTTTTATAGCCTGGTGCTTATCCCTATGGCGGTTATACCTCGTGCCATAGGCCTTACAGGCAATATAGGTATGTGGGTATGCATGGCTTGCGGCATCCTGTATTTCGTGGCATCATTTGTATTTTATTTGAGAAATGACTTTAAGTCTGCAAAGCGCGTCATGTTCTCTTCGTTTATTTATTTGCCAATAGTGTTGCTGGCTTTATTGTTTGATAAGATGTAAAATTGGAAAAAATGGAAACAACAGTACAGAAATCTGCACAACAAAAAAAGTTACACCCGCACAAGTTCGCTATGTGGGTAGCCATGGGTAGTATTCTCATGATGTTTGCGGGTTTCACGAGTGCTTACCTCGTGCGCGAGGCGCAGGACAATTGGTTGCATTTTAAGTTACCTTCTATATTCTGGGCGTCGTCTGTTGCTATCGTTATCAGCAGCATCACCATTACCATGGGTATCCGTGCCTTCAGGCGCAGGGCCATGCCTTTATTCAGGGGCCTTGTTACGCTTACCTTGCTTTTAGGTATTGTTTTCGGCATTTGCCAGTGGGTAGGGTTCAGCCAGTTATATGCGCAGAATATCAGGGTTGATGGTAACCCCAGTGCTTCCTTCTTGTTTATTATAATAGGGGCACACCTTTTACACGTTCTGGGTGGAATTATTGCATTATTAATTGTATTTTTCCGCGCCTTTAGAAAGAATGTGAAGGTT
>JAFDXS010000581.1 GCA_018267795.1 Bacteroidota bacterium
GGACAAATTGCTAATCTTATTTTACAACAGACAACGTAGCTGCTATGGCATCACCTTTATTAGTACTCAGCATATAAATATATTCACCTGCAGGCATACCGGCAGTTGACAATGGCACAGTATGCTCGCCAGGCATTAATACACCTGCATTTACTGCAGTTACTTTCCTTCCCTGCATATCCATTACTTGTATGCTTACATTTGCAGTAGTCTTTAAATCAAATTTTATATTCGTTGCAGCGCTTGAAGGATTAGGATAATTGCCTAAGAAGATTAAATCATTTTTAGTGATCCCTTTTATGTCCAGATCCTCATAGCTACGCTTAAGCCTTACAATAGGCACAATACCAAGATTGACCTGGAAGCCATAATTATAATAGCAATCCTGCCAGTTGCCTGATGTAACTTCTATAGCATTTCGAGGAATATAAATGAGGTTCCCACTAACAGAATCAACATAATGCATGCCTACTTTTTTTGCATTGCCTTGCGGTGTAGCGCCTAAAGTAATAGTATCTCCATCCAGCGAATTAAAATCATACGCCACTTCGTAGCCTACAAAAAAGTGATCGGGCATACTGTTGATAGGTGATGGGAACATTGCTATTACAGGCGTGGTATCAGGTGCTGAGGGGCCTCCGATTTGCAATTGGGTAACAGGCCATGATAAACTATATTTTACACTGCCCGGATAACCCTTTATATACGTTGTATCTCCCTGGAAATATGCCTTACTATCCTGGTCCCAAACTTTGAAGGTTATGGTATTTGAAGACCCGGTTTTTACACGCCCATGCCAGGCACTGACTACGCCCAGTATTTGCATTATTGTGGTATCAGTATCTGCTTTATTTACATCATAAAGCTCGGCGTAGCCCATGAAGTTGTAAATATTGGTTCCAAACCAATAGCCGCTATCTGCAGGCATTACCTGGTCGAGAAGATAAGAACCTGTAGTATCGATTTGGACCACAGGGTTATTCCAATAATATCCCGTGTCAGTAACAGTTACCAACCTTGCATTCGGTGCACTGAAAATTGGTGTATGATAGGTTGCAGAAGGCAGATACGTATATTTTGACTGATGCATTTGTGCGAATGCATGGGTAGCCATAAAGCATGTAAATAATAGAATTATGCGGATGTTCATGAGTAATAATTTTTTTACTGCTATTTTATCTGACTAATGTTACATCTCCTTTCTCTTCTATATCCTTACCATTGCATATATAGTGCAGGTAATAGAAGTAAGTATCCATTTCCTGCGGTATGCCAAATAGTTTACCATCCCAGCCAAGCTTTTCGTTATTGCTTTCAAACACTGTTTGCCCGTAGCGGTTTACCACGCGAAAGATGACCAACTGATGCGTACCTGCCGTTATAGGGCGCAGTATATCATTAAGGCCATCGCCATTAGGTGTGAAGGCGCTTGGAATAGTTACAATACAGCATGGCTTGGCAACAATATTAATACTGTCTTTGCCTACGCAACCATACTGGTCGCGTACTGATACATATATATTTCCTGATGCCTGTATTTTAGCGTAGGCTACATTGTTTGTTTTGGAATATGGATGGAAATATTGAGCAGGTGACCATGCGTAAGTATAACCTACTCCGGTATCAGCCTTAAACTCGATACTATCACCGATACATATATCTGTGCTGCTAAGCGCTTTAGGATTCGCAGCAGGCAGATTGTGAACATTAATCGTATCGTATACCGGTGAGTGTACGCACTGTGCATAAGAAATAGTAAGTGAAATAACTTTTTTACCTGTGCTGCCCCATGCTATATAATAATTGCCGGTATAGCCATCTATAAGATTACCTCCCTGGGTAGTCCATGTAAATTTCTCTGCATTATCAAGACTTGATTGTGCAACCTGTAAGGTAACTGTATCCATTATGCAGATATCCTTCGCGATATTGAAAGCAACATCCGGAGCTTTTGATACGGTTATCAAATCCGTATCACCAGATTTGCAGCGCCAGTTAGTAACATTGAGTAATATTGCCTTGGTACCCAAGGTATCCCACTTCACAAA
>JAFDXS010000582.1 GCA_018267795.1 Bacteroidota bacterium
CCGGCCCTATTTCATTTTGGTTGAGATATGTTTTTAAACTTTGCCTGTTATCTTCATAACGCACACCACCTGATACATTTATTTTTGTTCCCAAAGGCAGCTTCACGGATACGAAGCTAGCTATCATTCTATTTTTAGCACTGTAAGAATCGTACTTATTCGTTGCCTCATCTATCTTAAACTTACCGGTCTCTCCTACATTTTCTGCTGCAAAAATTTCATTTATAGGTAAGTGTTTAAGAGGAAACGCGTAAGGGCCGGGAGCTATGGTATAACCCAGCTGCCGTGCGGAGAAAACGCGGCTTTTATATTCTATATAGTTACCCAGGCTTACATCAAAGCTGTAGTTATCATTCACCTTAATCTTTTGAGATAGCTGGTGACTAAAGCTATACACATGCTCATACAGTGATGAATAATATCTCCCACCACCATTTACAATGTCAACATAGGGCGCCACCTGCGCTGCATACATAGAGTCAGGATTAGGATATTGATTAGCATATTTTATACGTCGCAGGTCTGGCTGGTTCTTAAATAAGTCAGTATAGCCCAGTGTCCAGGTATATTTCCTGCTATCATCCCTGCTGGTATGTGTACCACTGAGCTGGCTGGCATACGTAGCACGGCTCTCATAGCCTATAGCATACGAGCGTTCTTCACTTGTACTATCGCCGGGAGTAAAATTACTGGTGCGAACCGTAAGGCTCGATACACCTATCTGATTGTACAAATTCTTAAACTCGAATTTAGAATTGCCTACAGTAGCTACCAGGTTTTCTAAAATGCCTACACTTACATTGCTTCTGTATTGCTGATCATTATAGTCTGTATTTAAAGTAGCGGAATCCCAATCCTGCCTGTGTATCTTATAATTGGTTGATGTACTAGTATAAGCCACGCCAAGTGTATTGCCAATCTTTACCTTCTTTATATTGAATACATTGGCAAGGGAGAAATTAAACCTGCTATCCGGGCTCACTGTTTTGTTTTTTATAATCCAGTCGTTGGAAAATAGTTTGGTTATATTGTTATTCTCCACGTCTGCCTTATTAATATATGCAGGCAAATTTCCAGGCAAGCCTCTCTTACCATCATCATATCCCAGCCAGTCTGTTTTACATCCAGGACTATAGCTGGCATTGGTGCCTGTAGAGCCATCGCGAAAAGAAGTCTGATAACCTACTATTACCTGATTTTTTTCAGGCATAGAGCTTGTGTAGATCTTTACCATACCGCCTGCAAAATCACCCGGCAGCTCAGGGGAAGGAGTTTTAAATATTAATATCCTGTCTATTAGCCCACTTGGGATGAGATCAAAAGAAAATGATTTTTTATCTACTTCACTGCTTGGGGCTCCGGCATCATTCAGCCACACAGCATTGTACCTGTCAAACAATCCCCTGATCATTATAAAGCGGTCATCCTGTATTGTTACACCCGGCACACGCTTTACAACATCTGCGGCATTGCGGTCCATGGTTTTGCTAATCTGCGCAGAGCTTATACCACTTACTATACTATTGCTTTTTCTTATTTCCATCAGCACTGCATTTTCGGTATGTGTAATGCGGCTTGTCTTTACCGTCACATCTTTCAATTCATTACCCTCGGGCTGCAACTTTACATTTATAGCAGCATCACCATTTACTGTTACCGGCAGCACCTGCTTCTTGTAGGTAATGTAAGTAAACACCAATTCGTAACTGCCATTGGTAATGTCACTAAATTCATACTCGCCGTTTTCATTTGTTTGTAATCCTTTGTCAGTATTCTTAATACTAACTACTACCCCACTCAAGGGGCTACCGGTGGATGCGTCCGTCACTTTTCCCTTTATACTACCTGCAAAAACAGGAAGAGAAATGATGGATAAAAAGAACGTAAAAAGGAGCCTATTCATAATCGTGCAAAATTCTTCAGCCTACTCCTTAGAACCCAATGAATTACATTAACAAATTGTTTCTAAATCATTAATTTAATGCCAATCAACTATAAAGTTTATTTTTAATAATAAATAAGCTATCTGGTAAACAGGAGAAA
>JAFDXS010000583.1 GCA_018267795.1 Bacteroidota bacterium
TGCTTTACTTGGATTATCATGAAAGCCGGCTACAGGTGTGCGGGCTGAAACAGGATCAGTTTTAGAATGGCAAGCAAGAAGTATGATGAATAAAACAGGAGTGGCAAAGTAAGAGTGAAACGATCTGCGCATAATAAATTCTGCTATAGCAACAACAAATTTTAATGAATAGTTACAAATATAAAACAGCCCTTAGGCACTCTTCGGGCTTAACTCAATTTTAACAAATTTCACAATATCATCTATGAGCTCAAAATAACACTGTGCCAGGTGATAATAATGGACTATGAAAATTTTGTAGGCAGTTTCCGGCGGTGGCATATGGGTTGCACGGCGTTGTAAACCAGTAAGTGAGCGCCGCATGCCGGTTACCGTGCGATAATTATAAAGCCAGTTATGCTCCTTCATATGTGGAAAATACCTGGCAAATGTGTCTGGAAACCATGCTGCATTTTTTTCTACCATAGCATAGGTGTCCTCGGTAAATTTCAAAAGAGTGGCTTCTGTTTTAAAGTATTTGGGATCTGTAGCAAGATAGTGGTCCAGCAGACAATCTATTATGGCGCCTGCATATAATCCATAGTCAGGTTTAAATAATATCTTAGCCCGTTTAACTGAAGGGTGCGTATCGGTAAACATATCTATTTTCCGGTGCAGCAGTATGCCTTGCTTTATACCTTCCGGATACTGTTCCAGCGCAAGTTTCCCTTTCACATGGTCGGCAATAAGATTGCCTGTTAGTATATCAGCGTTGCTAAAAGAAAGCAGGGCATGCCCCAGGTAGTTCATACGCACGAAACTACAAATAAGTGAACTAATAGAAACAATAAATGCTATTTATTTCAGCGCGTCCAGCAGGCTGTTCATGTCCTGCTGCATTGTTTTTAGTTCTATCACCAGTTTGTCCAGGTACACCATTTGCGTATCATTCAGCAGGAATGGAGGGCGATAGTCGGCGCTATAATTATAAAGCTGTGCATTGATGTCGGGGTTTACAGTTTTAATATCTTCTATTATCTTATTGAACTTTTGCAGTGCTTCCTGTATGCGTGCCTGCTGGTCCATAGTTGTAGTAGAGAATGTTTTAGACTGCTCCTGCTCCAGGTGTATATTATTCAGGTCGCGGGTAATGCGTACATTATGAGTTATCAGCTCGTAATATAGTGGAGCCCTGTTTTGCCCGGTAGGCTCTTGCTGGTAGCGGTTGAAGGAATCAAATACATTACTGTTCTTCGATTCAGCACTTCTTTTGTTGCGTGTCCAGTTCACATTTATTTTACCTGAAAAAAAAGTACTCAAGAAATATTGGTAGTTACAGTTCACTGCTTCTGCAAGGTGTTTAGGCAACCATTTTTTATCCCAGGTTGGTAATAATGCAAAACCGGCTATTACTGCAAGTCCTGCGCCACCAATAGTGCACAGGGCCCTTGTTATAATAAGCTGACTGTCTATTGCCGCCTCAACATTAAAGAGCAGTACCAGGTTTATTGTGATAATGAATGCCGTAATAGCATAGTTTTTTCGCAGGTAGTACACCATTAATATAAACGTAAGGAAGAGTATTGCTTCCTTTATATGCAGGCCGGTATGTATACGCAGTAATAGGCCGCCTGTAAGCCCGCCAAGCAGTGTGCCCGCGATGCGGTCTATTGCTTTTTTAAAGGTAGCACCGAAATAAGGCTGTATTATTATTATAGCACTGAATGGCAGCCAGTACCCATGGTCTATATCAAACCACTTGTACACTAACATACCTATAGCTGCCGCAACACCAGTACGCAAAGCATAACGGGTAGTAAAGGTGTTGAAATTGAATAATATGCCTATATTTTTTATCCAGTATTTAGGATGCAGAACAAACAATGTTTTTATTAAAGAATAAGAACGGTATACCGGTAGGTCTTCACCCATTATATCCAGCCTTTCAATAGAGCTTTCTATTAGTTTTATGCTGCGTTCTGCAAGCTGCAATATTCTGTTTACTGCTTTTTGTTGTTCCGGTTTCCCGCTTACAGGAGTTTCTTTTATTAAGGATACT
>JAFDXS010000584.1 GCA_018267795.1 Bacteroidota bacterium
CCATGGTTTCTATCATAGGAATGGTAGGCACTAAGAAATTAATGGAGTCTGGCGTTCACCCAAAAGTTGTTATTCTTTCCGGTCTTGCCATGACAACTGTTTTCCTGGTCATTTTATCTTTTTCGTCTCCGGATTCCAGCAGTCACAATTTCTTCTGGCCTTTCATTATCAGGGGCATAGGCAGTGTTATGCTCATCATGCCTGTTATGGACATGGCTGTGGCTGGCCTCACAGGCAAAAACCTGGCCCAGGCTATTGGCTTATCCAATATGCTGCGGCAAATGGGTGGTGCGGTTGGCGTAGCACTTATGAATATTTATATCAATTACGAAAATGCATTTGTCAGGGCCAATATGGTTTCAAATATCAGCGACTACAATTCCATTAGTGCCGACAGGGCTTCCTCTTTAACTCAAACATTCATTGGCGCTGGCTATGGGCCTGATGAGGCGACTACAATGTCCAATCAGCTAATGGATAGTGCACTTAACAAGCAACAATTATTAGTTAGCTACAATCATGGTTTCATGTTCGTAGCAATGGTACTCCTCTTATGTATTCCCATTGTATTGCTCATCAGGTACAACAAGAAACAAAAAGTTGATGAATCCGTACTTGAAATGCATTGATCACTCTTTAACAATCAATCAAAATGAAAAACTTAATCATAACACTTTCTTTTATTGCAGTCAGCATCACTGCAACTGCACAAACTGAAAACAGGTTATCCCTTAGTCAACAAGATGCTATCAATATAGGCCTGAAGAACAGGTACGATGTGCAGGCAAATAAATACAATGTAGAACTGGCAAAGAACACGCTGGTAAAAAATAAAAAAGAATGGATACCGGACATAAGCGCTTCCGGCAATGTGCGCTATAATACTCAATTGCAGGCTACCCTTATTCCTGCGGGCTTTGGTGGTCTTACTGAGCCCCAGTTGCTTGCCCTGGGCGCTAAGGACGTTACCATCGCAGGCCTATCTCTCAATCAACCTATTTACAAGCCCGGTATTAATACCGATATAAAAATTGCAGCTAACAATATCAATCTGCAAAAAGAAAAAAACATTGCAGACGAAATAGAAATTAAAACAAAGATCAGCGAGGCATATCTGAATGTATTGCTCAAAAACTTGCAATACAAAATTGTCTTGGCCGACGAAAATCGCTATAAAGAATATTTCACAATGGCTGAAGCCAAATATAAACTTGGGGCTTTAATTCAGAATGATTACTTGCGTTCTAAACTTGACTATGAAAATGCACAATTGCAAACGGCAGTTGCGGAACAAAATAAAGACATTGCAATTTCCCAACTGAAGTATGAGATAAACTTGCCACAGGAAACTTCACTGGTTTTAACAGATACACTTGGCACCGAAACAGAAGCAACACTTACCCCAGGCAATGCAGCAAACAGAACAGAAATTAAGCAACTAAAACTGGTGCAGGCTGACAATGCCTTACAACTGCAAAAGGTAAAACTGAATGCATTACCTGCTTTTTCATTCGCAGCTAACTATTCTCAGCAGTTCCTGAGCGATCGATTCAATTATGGCGATGGTAAATGGTGGACACCCTTTAGCTACGTAGCACTAACAGTTAATATCCCGCTTACCGGCAACATCAAAAACCACAACAGCATTAAAGAATATAAACTGCGCATGCAGCAGGCTGACTTAACCCTGCAGCAAAAAACAACTGACATAAACAATGAAATAGACAAAGCAGCCACTGAGCTTAATAATGCTTCGCGAAATGTAACTACTACAAAAAATAATTATGACCTGTCTAATACCATTTATGAAAATCAAAAGCAGCAATACAGCATTGGTGATTTTCAATATGTAAATCTTTTAGACACCGAAAGGTCACTGTCCACTGCCGAACAAAACTATATCAGGGCAGTCTACAATTATCTCCTTGCAAAACTTAACTATCAAAAAGCCATTGGCAATTTATAATTGACACGAGTTTTTTGACTTTTAATTTTTTACTTTTTAATTAATTAATGTGGATATGTTTAT
>JAFDXS010000585.1 GCA_018267795.1 Bacteroidota bacterium
AATCCTTCGGCGAATGAGGCCTCCGGGTCCAGCCCCTTCAGCATTCGCTCGCTCGACTTTTTTGCCTCTTCTATAGCCACTTTCACTATCAGGTCATCTTTGTCTTTGTAGTAGATGTATAGTGTAGCTACCGATATGCCGCAGGCCTTAGCCAGCTTGTTCACGCTGAAGTTGTCAAGCCCTTCCTTCACCACTAGTTCCACAGTTTTCTGTCGCACCAGCTCTTCCTTTACTATGTCCCTCGTACGCATTAAAAGAGTATTTCCATTTTGAAAGTTTTGTGCAAAGATAAAAGAATGAACGCTTATTTATGATGTTTTTAGCGGGAAATATTTTTGACGGAAAATAGAAAAAGGGCACACTATAGATGTGCCCTAATGCAAAGTAATTAAAGTAAATTATTGAAAATGATTATATGAATATGATTAAGCCACCTTTAGATAATACTTCCGTCGCAGCCAAAATGCCACACGCACCAGTATTATCAATGCAGGTACTTCCACCAACGGGCCAATGACACCCGCAAATGCCTCACCGCTATTTATGCCAAACACACCTATTGCCACAGCAATCGCCAACTCGAAATTATTTCCCGCAGCAGTAAAGGCGATTGAAGTATTCTTCGAATAATCGGCTCCTAAAGATTTACCAATAAAGAAGCTTACAAAAAACATAATAGCAAAATAAATAACCAGCGGTATAGCTATACGTACCACATCAAATGGTATTTGCACTATCAAATGCCCCTTCAGGCTAAACATAACTACTATAGTAAATAGCAATGCAATAAGTGTAATAGGGGAGATGAGAGGAATGAACCTTTTCGTGTACCATTCTGCTCCTTTCGCGCGTATCAGCGCATACCTGCTTATCACGCCGGCAGCAAAGGGTATCCCTAAATATATGCCTACAGACTTGGCGATCTCACCAATGGTAATGTTCACCGTAGCGCCTTTCATACCAAACATGGGCAGCAACCAGGTTATAAACACGTATGCATATACACTGTACAGTAATACCTGGAAGATGCTGTTCAGTGCCACAAGTCCCGCCGCATATTCGCGGCTGCCTTCTGCCAGCTCGTTCCACACTATCACCATGGCTATACAGCGTGCAAGTCCTATCAGTATTAGCCCCACCATATAGTCCGGTTTATCATGTAGAAATACTACTGCCAGCACAAACATCAGTATAGGCCCTATCACCCAGTTCAGCAGTAGGGAAGCACTCAGCACTTTTGTATTCCGGAACACTTCACCCAGGCTTTCATATTTCACTTTTGCTAAGGGCAGATACATCATTAGTATTAACCCTATGGCCAATGGCACGTTCGTAGTGCCGCTGGAATAAGAATTAATAAATGCTGCGGACGATGGAATGAGATAACCAATGCCTACACCTATTGCCATAGCAAGGAATATCCATAGCGTTAAATATCTGTCCAGGAAGCTTAGTTTTTTTCGCTCATGTGCAGGTGCACAGTTGTTTGCCGACATGTTTTTCTGTTACAGTGATATTTGAAAATATTAATCGCAGCAGCCAGGCGCGCAGCACGCGGCTGGTTTTTCTGCATATACGGTTACGCTATAGATGCCTGTTTTGCTAGTTTTAAATGCAGCTATCTCTTCAGCGCTCAGGTAGTTTGCCAGTATATCATCAGGTATTACTATCGCTTTTTCTTTTTGCAGCACTACATTTTTAAAACCATTCTTATTTATCAGCCCCAGGTATTCATCTTTTTGTATAGCACCTGATACACAGCCTGCATACATTTCTGCCGCTTCGCGTAGTTTTCCAGGCAGTTCACCCACCAGCACCACGTCCGATATGCTGAAGTGTCCGCCTTGTTTCAGTACCCGGTATATTTCTTTTATTACATTATCCTTATTAGGTACCAGGTTCAGCACACAGTTGCTTACCACTACATCAGCTCTATCAGCAGTCACAGGCATTTTTTCTATGTCACCAATGCGAAACTCCACATTATTAAAGCCAAGCTTTTCA
>JAFDXS010000586.1 GCA_018267795.1 Bacteroidota bacterium
GATAGCAATGGTAAGAATCGTCTTTCATTGGTAGGAGGGCTGGGCAGTTTTTCGCAATATACAGGAGGCATTAGGGCAAGCATTAGCAGTAAACGATTTTTCTTTTCAATAGATGGATTTGGGCAAAGTGCTGTAAATGATTTCGGCTATAGAACTTTATTGGGCAGCAATGAGAAATTATCCAATGCTCAATTGAAAGGTGGAAGCATTATGGGGCAAGGGGCATACCTGATAAGCGATAAAAACGTGCTGCGACTATCGGTGTGGTACCAGCAATATTACAGGGAGGTGCCTGCTGCATTATTTGAAGCTGCCTCTGTAAAGAATTATAACAATAGCTCATTGCGCTTATTGCTGGACTGGAATAAAGAGCGTGTGAACAATACATGGTATGCTAAGGGTTCGTTTATAAGTAATGAAATGCACTATGAGGATAGCTTAAGCCTTTTGAATACCCGGAATGCAACTTATCAATACTACTTTGAAGGTGGCTGGAAGCATAGGATTAATGCAAACAGTCAACTGATAGTGTTCGTTCCTGTGCAGGCATCATGGATGGTGACCGGGGATACTGCTGAGAATAAACAACAAGTGAAAGCTGCTATAGCGGCGGCCTACGACGTAAAGTATTTTCATGGAAGGCTAGACGTGGCGTTGAACGGGCGTGCAGAAATGATAAATGATATTGGTGTGCTGCTACCAGGTATAGACGCCTCTTATTCACTTACTCATTGGTTTTTGCTGTGTGCTAATGTGCAGCGTACCTATAGGGCGCCTACACTTAATGAGCTCTACTATGATCCCGGAGGTAATGCCAGCCTGAAACCGGAAGAAGGATGGAATGAGGATGCGGGCTATACACTGAAAGCGAGGCTATCGCCGAATATTTCGCTCTATCATGATTTGTCTGCATTTAATCGGGTGATCAATAACTGGATCGTGTGGTTTGGTGGCGCTATATGGACGCCACATAATATAGCGACAGTACATAGCCGCGGACTGGAGACGGAGAATAAACTGCAATGGGCAGTAGATAAGCATTGGCAACTGCATATTGGCCTGAATACTTCTTATATCATTGCCACTACGCAGAGCAGTTATATAACGAATGATAACAGTATAGATAAACAGATACCTTATACGCCACGGTATAATGGTCAACTAAACCTAGGTTTTTCTTACAAGCATTTGTATTTTAATTATAATCACACTTACACAGGATATCGCTTCATTACAACTGATGAATCGGAGTATATACTGCCTTATAATACAGGTAACCTGCAGCTTATGTATGATGCACATGTTGGTCATTATCCCGTATCAGTAAGTGTGCAATGCAATAATGTATGGAACCAACAATACCAGGTGGTGGCATACAGGCCAATGCCAGGTATAAACTGGCTGGCCGGCCTGAGATTTACCCTGTTATGATCTGTTAACATAGCCTGCTGATACGGTAGTTTATTGTATTTTAGGTACCGGTAACTATAAAGGCAGAGACTATGAAGGAGTTTATTAATAAGATCATCATAAGGAGTGTGCTAAGGGAACAGACGGTACCATACACATCGTTCCAGCTGGCTAAAGGTTTCAGGAAGCTACGTCTCACTGTTTTTGAGTTACTAAAAGACATATTCCTGATAATGGTTGGTGTAAGCTCTGCTGCTATAGGCATTGAGAGCTTTTTGCTGCCCGCCAAGTTTATAGATGGCGGTGTAACAGGTATCTCGCTCCTTATATCTGAACTCAGTGGTATATCTGTATCCGTTTTTTTATTAACCATCAATATACCTTTTATAGCGCTTGCCTTCAAGGTCGTTTCCCGGGAGTTTGCTATAAAAACCGCTTGCGCTATTGCAGCACTGGCTGTGGTAATTGCTACAGTACACTTTCCCGAAATAACACATGATAAACTGCTTGTGGCCATATTTGGCGGGTTCTTTATAGGGGCGGGTATTGGTCTGTCCGTAAGGGGCGGGGCTGTGCTGGACGGTACGGAGG
>JAFDXS010000587.1 GCA_018267795.1 Bacteroidota bacterium
GTTTCTCCCATAGTAAATGGGTAATACATTTCGCTGAGCTTTTTATTCACAAAACGCCAACCCAGTGTTGTATCAAATATCTCAGGATTGCGGCCAAATGCTGTTTCTGATTTGCCCATTACAAAAGGGGCACGGCTCATGCTTTCCACACCGCCTGCTATATATATATCACCATCCCCGCACATTATAGCACGTGATGCATCCATTATAGCCTGCAGGCCTGAAGCGCATAAGCGGTTTACTGTATTGCCGCCTACTGTTACAGGAAGGCCTGCCAGTAATGAAGCCATGCGTGCTACGTTACGGTTGTCTTCACCTGATTGATTAGCGGCACCTGCTATTACATCCTCTATAGCATTTACATCAATACTAGGGTTGCGTGTTATTAGCGCTTTTATTACATGAGCTAACAGATCATCAGGACGTACGGTGGCAAGGCTGCCTCCATATTTACCAATAGGGGTACGTACCGTATCTATTACATAAACAGTGTTCATTGGTTATTTATGATTTTATGTTCGTTATGATTATAAGTTATAGCTTGTGACAGGTCGTTTATTATATCTTCGACATTTTCAATGCCTACGCTCATACGTATCAGTCCGTCTGTAATGCCAAACTGCAAACGCTTTTCTCTTGGTACACCCACGTGTGTAGTGGATGCAGGGTGAGATACTAAGGTGTCACAAGTGCCCAGGGATACCGCATTGGTACACACTTTCAGGTTATTAATGAAATGCACCCCGGCTTCAAAGCCGCCTTTCAATTCAAAGCTTAAAACGGCACCAGGGTGTTTCATTTGTTTTTTGCAAATAGCGTAATCAGGATGACTGCTTAACCCCGGATAATTCACTTTTGCAACTCCTGCATGAGCCTCAAGATACTCTGCTACTTGCTGTGCGTTGCTGCAATGTCTTTCCATTCTCAGACCAAAAGTGCGTAGTCCATTAGTAAGTACAAAGGCGTCGAAGGCATTGCTATTGCCACCTAACAGGCGATGTGTTTTAGTAACTACAGTTTTCATTTTTTCAAGATCTCTGCCCACTATTATGCCACCAACAGCAGTGCCATGCCCATTCAAAAATTTGGTGGTGGAATGCATTACAAAGTCAACATCGTACCTGAATGGCTGCTGCAAATAGGGTGTAGCAAAAGTATTGTCTGCACACACGGTCAATCCATATTGTTTGCCCAGCGCCGCCAGTGCTTCCATATCTACGCATTGCAGTGTGGGGTTAGCAGGGGTTTCCATATACATCAGGCTAATGCCTTTGTTTGCCTTAATAGTTTCCTCCACCTTGCTGATGTTATGAAAATCAACAATGATGGATTGTATGCCCAGCCCGGGCAATATCTTATCTATCATCTCCTGCGTGCCGCCATATAAAGATTGATGGGTAATTATTTTTTCGCCTGCCTTCACATTGCTTAGCAGCAAAGTTGTTAAAGCAGCCATGCCGGAAGCATGAAGAATAGCCGCAAGCTTTAATGGATTGCCATTGTTGTCCTGTATGCCATAGGCCTCCATCAATGCTATCTTATCTTCCGCCTCGTTTATGGTGGGGTTGCCGAATCGACCATATATATACCCTGGTTCTTCGCCTTTAAAGATGGCAATTGCCTGTTCTGCGCTGTCGAAGGTGTAAGTACTTGATGCATATATAGGGGTAAGGTGCGCCCGGTTGTTTTCGGGTATGTGCCCGCCATGTATACAAAGCGTATCAAAGCCCAAATCTTTTGTGTCACTCATTACAGGAGTTATTAAATTTGTGCAAAGTTAATGGATACCATGAAGGAATTACTCTTGCAATATGCCAACTATAATATTTGGGCAAATAAAAGAATAATAGATGTGTTGCTGAAGCTGGAGCCCGAACAGCTTGATAAAGAGATAGTAAGTAGTTTTTCTTCAATAAAGCAAACCGTATATCATGTATGGAGCGCTGAGTTTGTATGGTTGCAGCGACTACAGCTTGAGGAGCAGCCTGTATGGATACA
>JAFDXS010000588.1 GCA_018267795.1 Bacteroidota bacterium
TTGATGCTACATCCGGTGTTTTTATATTCAGGTACCACTCTGTTTTATTTGCGTTTAGCACAGTAGTATCATCATTTCTAAGCAACATCACAATAGCACGCAGCTTATGCCATGAAGGATCGAGCTTGGTTGTAAATATATGGTCATACACATCATTATGTATCAATGCATGCGGCAAAGTATCACTGCTTCCATCAAATGACGAGATGCTACGTGCAACGAAATTGTAGTACATATCCGATGCCGGCACCCGAGCGGCTTTGCTTTCAAATCCGCCCATCGGTCCTCTGCCACCACCTGCATAATTATTGAGTTGATCATAGTAAGGCGACGGACCTGTCACATCATCCTGTGTTATTACCATTATCAGCCGAAAGTGCCCATCTATATCTATAGCAGGTTTCACATGTGCATTTAGTGTAAGCGTATTGCCGTCCAGAATAGGGTCAAGATTTATATCTGCAAATCCAAAGTGGTGCTTCTGTACATTCACCACATCAAAAAAGCTATCCACTTCTATTTTTTGTCTATCAATAAGCATATACGGCACATAGTCATAATGCAGGTAGTATAGATATTCCGCATAGCTGGTGTCTGCCATTATATCATTATCATGTACTGAAATCTGGCAGGCATCCACATCGCTTGTAGCAAGTTGATTCATATATACCCAGCCTTGCGGACAATTTGGGTTCCATGTACCCGTACCTTCTTCTATCGCTAGTTTTTTTACAGGGTTAAAGTAAGCACCCCTTATTGTTGTTGTCTGGGTATCATTCGCGGGATTTGTATCACCTGTTGCCTCTACCCACATGCTCACATTATAGGTGCCTATACCGCTTACAGTGTCGGGGTATGGATGTGTAAACGTATAGGTATTAAAGCGTGGGATACTTAATCCGCTAAATGTTGCGGTTCGTATTGCGCCGCCACCCTGTTGATACTTGACAGCAAAAGATCGAATAGTATCAAGGCCTGCATTATATACTGTTCCCGAATGCATGATCCCGGTATTTTCTACTGCATAGCTTAGCAGGCTATCATCCGGCGTCATTTGCACCAATGCTATATCTTTATTTTCGGGTATGAATACCTGTACATTATCTATAGCCCAGCCACACATAGATGAGGATGCACTATCATCGCTATAGCGAAATCCCACCCATACATCAGGTGCAAAATCGTATGCTGACAGGTCAATGTAGTATGTAATAAACTTTGCTATTGAAGGATTAGCAGGCACATCCTGCACTATTGTCCATGTCTTACCGCTATCTGTTGATACTTCAACAGATGCACTTTCAATAGAGGCTGCATGGGTATATTTTCGAAAATAAGAATCATACCTCAGCCACGCGCCATGCACGGTAGCAAAATGGATAGGCGGTGAGTACATAAATACATTACTATTATCATAGTTGAATGTGCCACAATCTGGAATGCAGGCTACCTTATTGGTACCTTTAGTTCTTGCCATTAAAGGGCTCATGCAGTCACCCACTTCATAAGGCAGCCCGGCAAACCAAGGCACAGCCCCCGTAAAGCTATGATGCCAGCCGGTTATGTTGTACCCCGCAAAACCATCAAAATCCTGTTTGAATAATACCGTTTGCGCCCCAACATATTGCCAGCTCATAAGTACAGTTACTATAGTAAAAATTCGTTTCATAAATTATTTTTTAGCGTTCTTAATGTATTACATCCAGCTTCATTGTCCTTCGGGCATGCTCAGAAACAAGACTTACCAGGTACAGCCCTGTAGGAAACTGCTGTACAGGCAATGATATTTCATTTCTGCCCGGCATATATGTTATTGCAGATCGCTGATACAATATTCTGCCGCTTATATCTGTCACCATCAGCTGTATATTATCCTTCTCAGGCAGATAGAAATATATTTTGGCAGTTTCAGTAGAGGGGTTAGGATAAATATTAGCATCGATTGATGCTACATCCGGTGTTTTTATATTCAGGTACCACTCTGTTTTATTTGCGT
>JAFDXS010000589.1 GCA_018267795.1 Bacteroidota bacterium
AGGTGTTGGGCTTATTGTGGCGGGGAAGAAGAAGGATTGATCCATATCCGGCTTACTGTATTAATTTATCCATAGAAAATTTACCACCGCCTGTGCATAACAAGGCAGTACAGATCGCTATGACCAATAAATGATACTCATAGCCTTCACCTTGCTGCGAGCCATACCAGTTCATGAAAAAACCGTTTTTATAGTTAACTGTGAAGATAGCTCCAAGCATTACCGCTATCATAAGTATAGCACAAATCCGTGTGCCTATACCCGCAATAAGACATAGGGAGCCTATAAATTCAATGGTTATTACTGCAAATGCAATAAGCCCGGGCAGCTTCATTACATCGGTGAAATAATTCATGCTCGCTTTAAAACCACTGCCTCCAAACACACCGATAGATTTTTGAGCACCATGCGTAAACATAATTGCACCGAGACTGAAGCGAAGTATTAAACCTGTCCAGGAATCGTTGGTAGAAAAAAGGAATTGTTTCATCATACTGTTTTTTCTGCAAAGGACGATTGACAGAACAACAGAAAAATTAATGCACATTAAGAAATAGTTGCCAGTGCTTTCTTTTTCATCAAGCTGAAAAATTCAGGCGTTACACCAAGATATGCGGCAATCAGCTTCTGCGGTATGCGCTGTTCCAAACCAGGGTATTTTTCCTTAAAGCTACTATATCGCTCTTCAGCGGGCATAGACAAGCTCTGCTGTATCCGACGCTGCAATGCAATAAAACCATTCTGCCAGCGCATATTTGAAAATTTTTGAAAAGCAGGTATCTGCTCGTGAAGCATGTCGTGGTTTAACTTACTTATCCGGCACACAGTTGTATCTTCTATTGCCTGCATATAATAAAAGGCAGGCCGCAGATTTAAAAAGCTATCAAGATCTACTACCCAGGAATCTTCTATAGCAAATTTTATGATACACTCTACTCCTTTTTCATCTATATAGCAGACCTTCAGGCAACCATTATTTACGAAATAGTCGTAACGGCAAATATCGCCTATACGCAGCAGATATTCTTTACGGGCTATATGTTTGGTTTCAAGTACAGACGCAAACAAGTCAGCTTCTGCCTTGCTAAGCGTGATGTGCTTTAGAATATGTGATATTATTGTTTCCTTTTCCATAGTTATCATACCTAATAATATTCCAATTATTGAGCGAGGTAAATTTCCTAAAAACTAATCAATTCAACATCCTTACAAACAGCAGCAATTTATTGGCCTATTACAACAGGCAAAAAACCAGTTAACTATCGTAGCTCAAAGCCAACAGGCAATAAATACTCATCAGTAACTGCATGGCCATTTTTGTAGGCCGGTATGAAATCCAACGGGATCAGTTTCGCGATATTCAGTGCTGCATTGTCAAGACTCGAGTCCATAGAGGTTGCTACTTTGTAGCCAGTAATATTGCCCATAGGGTTTACAGTAATACCTATCACTACTCTACCCTGCAAGTTGTTTTTTCTTGCATAATCGGGATAGCGCAGATTTTTAGCTATAACATCATTTCGCACATCCTCTGAGGTAAGAAGAATGACGGACCTGTCTTTTTCGTACACGATACTTTCATCGTACCAGTTTAAGAAGAAACCGTTCCTTACATAATAGTGTACGATGCCTGTATTGTAATTGACCATGCAGCCCGGCTCTTCATCCCCGTTATACCAAGTCCATAGACCACCTCTTCTGTTCTCGTGGTACATGCCTTCTACAGCCAGCTTACCCTGCACTACGCGCTTGTAGGGGCCTTCCTTTACGTCGGGATTATATTCGAGTACTGTGAAAACCTCGTAGGTATGCTTAAGGTGTTCGTCTTTTACTTTTATTTTCTTTGCCTGGGCATGCAAGTGCAGAGATGCAATAAGACAAAGCAAAAGCAGGGATAACTTAGGCATAGGCGGAATATTTAAACTTCCTTCAAGATAATAATTTGAAATGCAATTTGCTACTAAGATGACTGGACATGCCTCTTCTTCA
>JAFDXS010000058.1 GCA_018267795.1 Bacteroidota bacterium
TAATGCTGAGGTTGCGCTTGTGGATGGTGAAATGTTTAGCTGGTATGGCAGCAGGCTGTTAAAAGCTATTCCGTATTTTCAGCAGCTCGTTAGTGCATATTGAGCACTCTTTTGTATCTTAAATTTTATTTTCACGCCATCATGGATTCAATAAGTGCAACAAAAAATAGAAGTGTAGTGCCATTATTGCTTGCTTTATGCTCCTTTGTTGCATTGTTTATCATCACCT
Source organism: Bacteroidota bacterium (assembly GCA_018267795.1). Classification (GTDB taxonomy): domain Bacteria; phylum Bacteroidota; class Bacteroidia; order Chitinophagales; family Chitinophagaceae; genus SZAS-30. The sequence continues at coordinate 230 of JAFDXS010000058.1, forward strand.
ATCCATATTACAAGTATTATATAGACTCTGATTCCGTAGCTTATTTCACCATTGCCCGTCGCTATGCAGCGGGCGATATGCGAGCCGTTAATGGCCTTTGGAGTCCTTTCAGTCCCTGGTTGGTAGCACTCTGTATAAAGAACGGTATGAATGAGTTGCTGGCGGCACACCTGGTAAATGCGGCAGCTTGTATCAGCATTATCACGGCTACTTTCTTTCTCTTCAGGCGCTTTGCTATAGATACTTTTATTACTATTGTTCTGTTACTTAGCCTCTCCGTATTCCTTACCTATTGCCAGTATGAGCAGTTATTTGATGATCTGTGGCAGAATGCTTTTCTTTTGTGTTATCTCTTGCTCATTACGTCTAAGTCTTTCCTTACCAAAACATGGAAATGGATACTTTGCGGCATCATTGCCGCAGTTGCATATTTTGCCAAAACCTATTCTTTCTATTTTGTAATACTGCATCTTGCCGTCACACTTATCATCTTGTGCCGTAGAGAGCAAAAGCCGTATAAAGCAGCTACTAAGCCGTTTGTCACCGTTATAGTGGCAATGTTGCTGGTCATGTCGCCCTGGCTGTATCTGCTACATGGCAAATACGGTAAGTGGACGATCAGTAATGCCGGCGCTATAAATGCCTCCTGGTCATTGATAGGGCACAAGACCTTTCGCCCTGATATCAAATACCTCATTCCCCCACCATACGATAATTCTCCTGCCAATATTGAAGATCCGTCTTTTTCACAAGGGCATTTGTATTCTATGTTTCAGAGCCCCCGGCTTTTTGTATTGCGTATCGTCCGTTGCGGATTGGCTATCGTGCAGGGAGGCCATTTTATCAATGATATCAGCGGCTTATTGCTGGCGGTGTTACTAGGCAGTATGTTTGTAATGTTTTTCAGGAAGCGGCAACAGATATTTAATACTAATCATCTCCTGTTGCTATGGGCGTCGCTTATTATGCCTGCGGGGTACGTATTTCAGCACTTTGAGGCACGTTATATATGGCTGCTCACCTACACTGGTATGGTACTTGGCGCTGTCTGGATAATGTACCTCAAGGATTACTTCGATAATAAAATAGCATATTACCTGGCTGCCTTGTGCTTTGGCATTTCGTTCATGATATTTCCTTTCTTCCAGATGAAAACCCTCTTCCGCAAAGGCGAGGATATTTATGTGAATGCGCAGAAGATAAATGCTATGGGCCTGCATGGTACATTCACCTCAAATGATAACCCTAACTGGGCACCGGCTACTGCATTATTCACACACATGCCTTACTATACTATAGAGCATTTCGAAATAGCCCCTTCAGAACTACTGGCTGAAATGCGCAGGTATAAAATAAATTATTATTTTTTCTATTGCAATCCTGTTGACCAATCTGCCATACAGCTAAAGGACGAGCAGGGCAATCCCTTTACTGATGTCACTAACAATACTATAAAAGGGCTTAAAATCTACCAAATCACGCCTTAAAGTATTTGTAAATCAATACTTGTATCTTTAAATGGGCATTTTTTTACATTTTGAAGATGGTAGCTTACCTTTGCAAAACTTTTTAAAAAAATAACGCACTCTATGGCTGCAACAAAAATACAGGAGTTACTGGCTGATAAGGCTGAGTATTATCTCGGTCACACATCTAAAACAATCGACAAATCATCACTTCACCTTCCTTCCGGAAATCATCTTGATGATGTTTGGTTACAGTCTAACCGCAACCTGCAAACTATCCGCAGCCTGAACAATATAATGGACCATGGCCGTCTTGGCGGTTCAGGTTATGTATCTATCCTTCCTGTAGATCAGGGTATAGAGCATAGCGCAGGTGCTTCTTTTGCTCCAAATCCTATTTATTTCGACCCCGAAAATATCGTGAAACTGGCTATAGAAGGCGGCTGTAATGCTGTTGCTTCTACCTATGGTGTTCTTGGCTCTGTAGCACGCAAATATGCACACAAGATACCTTTCATAGTAAAGGTGAACCATAACGAGTTTATCTCTTATCCTAACCGTTTCGATCAGATCATGTTCGGCACTATCAAAGATGCATGGAACATGGGGGCTGTTGCGGTAGGTGCTACTATCTACTTCGGTTCTGATGAAAGCGCTCGCCAGATAGTGGAAGTGGCTAAGGCATTCGAATATGCACATGAACTGGGTATGGCTACCATCCTGTGGTGCTATCTGCGCAACTCTGCCTTCAAGAAAGATGGTGTTGACTATCACACAGCAGCAGATCTTACCGGCCAGGCAAACCACCTGGGCGTAACGATACAGGCTGATATCATTAAGCAGAAATTACCTACCAACAATGGTGGTTATAATGCACTGAATTTCGGCAAAACCAGCAAACTGGTTTATGATAAGCTGACTACTGATCACCCTATTGACCTTTGCCGCTACCAGGTAGCTAACTGCTATATGGGCCGTGTAGGTCTTATCAACTCAGGTGGCGAATCTAAAGGTGCTACCGATATGGCAGAAGCAGTAACTACTGCAGTAGTAAACAAACGTGCCGGCGGTATGGGTCTTATTAGTGGTCGTAAAGCCTTCCAGAAGCCAATGAACGAAGGTATAGAACTGCTGAACACGATACAGGACGTTTATCTTGATAATTCTATAACAATAGCTTAAGCTATTCAATCTATTGATATAAAGGGCTGCCCTTGGGCAGCTCTTTTGTTTTAATATCTACAAGCCGCGGGCCCGAAATTTCATGCTATATTGCTAATACAAGCCGCAGTAAATTGAAGACATTAGCCGATAGGATTATCCAATTTAATAAGACCATTGCTTTTAAAGGTTCATTACCTGAAGGAATTACAATAATGAACCCCTATAAAGAAAGCGAAGAAGCCTTGCGATGCTCTTCCTTATTCTTCCAAAAGTATTATAGCGATAATAATGAAAGGCGTTTCATTATAGGCATTAATCCCGGCAGGTTTGGGTCTGGCCTTACCGGCGTATCATTTACTGATCCCAAACGGCTTGAAGAAAAATGTGGTATAAAAACCAGTTTGCCTAAAAAGCATGAGCCATCATCTGAGTTCATATATCACATGATAGACACATACGGTGGGGTAGAGAAATTCTACAAACATTTTTACATCAATTCTGTATGTCCTTTAGGCTTTACCCAAACGAATGATAAAGGCAAAGAGGTAAACTATAACTATTACGATAGGAAAGACCTGATGGAGGCCGTGTTGCCATTTATTATTTCGTCCCTCAAGAAACAAATTGAATTAGGGTTGAGTACTGAAACTGCCTATTGCCTGGGCTTCGGTAAGAACTATGCCTTTCTTAATAAATTAAATGCTGAGCATAAATTTTTCAAGACCCTAATCCCCCTTGAGCATCCCCGCTTTATCAAGCAATACAAAGCGAAGTTCGAAAATGAGTATATAAGAAAATACCTTGAAGCATTTAACGGCAAGTGATATTAAAAGAAAAGGCCTGCTTTAAAGCAGGCCTTTGTATGTTTAGAGCTTATAACTCTTATTTTATTTTGAAAGCCTTCTTCACTTTTGCTACATAGTCCAGTTTCTCCCATGTAAACAGCTCTACCTTTACTGATTTTGATTTGCCATCAGCAGATTTAAAGGTTTTTGTTACCATTTGCGGCTCGCGGCCCATGTGGCCATAAGCAGCACATTCGCTGTACATAGGCTGGCGCAGTTTCAGGCGCTCTTCTATAAAGTAAGGGCGCATATCAAATACTTCCTCTACTATTTTAGCAATAGCACCATCGTGCATTTTCACTTTGGCTGTGCCATAAGTGTTTACATACACACCCATTGGCTTAGCAACGCCTATAGCATAAGATACTTGTACCAGCACTTCGTCGCACACTCCGGCAGCTACCAGGTTTTTAGCGATATGGCGTGTAGCATATGCAGCAGAGCGATCTACCTTGCTAGGATCTTTACCTGAGAATGCACCACCACCATGAGCGCCTTTACCACCATAAGTATCAACGATGATCTTGCGGCCTGTGAGACCTGTATCGCCGTGCGGGCCACCAATAACAAATTTACCGGTTGGGTTCACGTGGTATTTTATCTTATCGTTGAATAAATGCTTGTGCTGAGGATATGCTTTTATTACACGCGGTATAAGAATAGTCTTTACATCTTTGGTTATGCGTTCCTGCATGCCTTTTTCATCAGCGAAATCGTCGTGCTGTGTAGAGATAACGATGGTATCTATGCGCACAGGCTTGTTGTCATCGCTGTATTCCAGTGTTACCTGGCTCTTAGCATCAGGACGCAGGTACTTCATTTGCTTGCCTTCGCGGCGTATAGCCGATAACTCACGCAGTAACAGGTGTGCCATGTCAAGTGCCAGTGGCATGTAGTTGTCTGTTTCGTTAGTAGCGTAGCCAAACATCATTCCCTGGTCGCCTGCACCTTGCTCTTCTTTCTTCTTTCTTTCCACACCCTGGTTTATGTCAGCGCTTTGCTCGTGTATGGCAGAAAGCACACCGCATGAGTTTGCTTCAAACATATACTCACTTTTAGTGTAGCCTATTTTAGCTATCACTTCACGTGCTATAGTTTGTACGTCTATATATGTATTAGATTTTACCTCTCCTGCCAGTACTACCTGTCCGGTTGTTACCAATGTTTCGCAAGCGATCTTAGATTGCGGGTCCCATGCAAGGAAATTATCTACTAACGCATCGGAAATTTGGTCTGCTACTTTATCCGGATGTCCTTCTGATACTGATTCTGAGGTGAACAGATATGGCATATTAATTTTTTGTTTTTCTGAATTTAGGGGCTAAAGATAATGATTAAATGCTTTTATTCTACAGTTACTGATTTCGCAAGATTTCTTGGCTGATCTACATTACAGCCACGTAAGATAGCTATGTGATATGCCAATAATTGTAATGGAACGATAGTAACCAGCGGCGAAAGTATTTCTTCTGTTTCCGGCACTTCTATCACGTGGTCAGCAAGTGCGCTTATTATCTTGTCGCCTTTGTTTACCACTGCTATGATCTTTCCTTTACGTGCTTTTACCTCTTGTACGTTAGATACTATTTTCTCATAGGCACTCTGGTTGGTAGCCAGGAATACCACAGGCATTTCTTCATCTATCAGGGCTATCGGGCCATGCTTCATTTCAGCAGCAGGGTAGCCCTCGGCATGTATGTAAGAAATTTCTTTCAGCTTCAGCGCACCTTCCAGGGCCACAGGGAAGTTGTAACCGCGACCCAGGTACAGGAAGTTGGTAGCATCTTTATAGATGGCTGCCAGTTCCTTTATCTTATCATCCAGCTTCAGTGTTTCTTCTATCTTCTTAGGTATGTTTTCCAGTTCATACAGTATCTCACGTATCTTGGATGTAGGTACAGTGCCTTTTTCCATTGCTATCTGCAATGCTATCAGCGTAAGTATAGATATCTGTGTAGAGAAAGCTTTTGTAGACGCCACGCCTATCTCAGGGCCTGCATGGGTATAAGAACCTGCATGTGCAGTACGGGCGATAGACGAGCCTATTACATTGCATATACCATATATCAGCGCCTGGCGGTCTTTAGCCAGTTCTATAGCTGCCAGTGTATCTGCCGTTTCACCCGATTGTGATATAGCTATTACAACATCCGTTTCGTTGATAATAGGATTACGATAGCGGAACTCCGATGCGTATTCCACTTCCACGGGCACGCGTGCCAGGTCTTCTATCAGGTATTCGCCTATCAGGCCGGAATGCCATGAGGTGCCACAGGCAGTAACTATAAAGCGTTTTGCTTTGTCTATGCGGTTTATATATTCACTCAATCCCCCCAGCTTTATCCATCCCTGTTGTGCGTTCATGCGGCCGCGCAGGGAATCAGCTATCACGTTTGGCTGCTCATAGATTTCCTTCAGCATGAAGTGCTCAAAGCCACCTTTCTCTATCTTCTCCAGGCTCATCTCAAGTTTCTGTATCGCGTGAGACTTTTCAATATTGCCTAAGGTCTTAATAGTATAATGCCCATCACGGTTCACAACAGCATACTCCTGGTCGTCCAGGTATATTACATTCTTAGTGTATTCTACAATAGGCGATGCATCAGATGCTATATAAAATTCATCTTCGCCAATGCCTAATACCAGCGGGCTGCCTTTACGTGCAGCTACCAGCACATCAGGGCTGCTTTTGTCTATTACTACTATTGCGTAAGCACCAACTACTTCATTCAGGGCTATGCGCACCGCTTCATCTATAGTTGTTTTTTCCTGTTTTTTTATTTCTTCTATCAGGTTCACCAATACTTCGGTATCGGTATCTGAGTGAAAAGTGTAGCCTCTTTTCTGCAGTTCTTCTTTCAGCACGGCATAGTTCTCAATAATACCGTTATGTATTATTGCAAGCTCACCCGATTGCGACAAGTGAGGGTGTGCATTCCTGTCATTAGGCTCACCGTGGGTAGCCCAGCGTGTGTGGCCTATGCCTATAGTTGCATTTACAGGTTTGTCGTCTGTATGCTTTTCCAGTTCACTTACCTTGCCTGCTTTTTTATATACGTTCAGGTGGCCGTTCAGCAGTGCAATACCCGCACTGTCATAGCCACGATATTCCAGTCGTTTGAGGCCCTTTATCAGAATCGGAAAGGCTTCTTTATTGCCTATATAACCTACAATACCACACATATGCAGTTGGTTTTATGGTTGAGTATTATTGAATCTTTGTGTAAACGATATTTAATTTAATCCTGTAGTTAGGGTCAGAATAGCTGCCGCCACCTGCTACCAGTCTTGTAGCGCCGGGATAGTCTTGCGTGCCATTCAGTCTTAAATGTAATACTCTTTTCCTTGCTATGCTTTCCATCACTTCACGCGGCATGTTTATAGTATAGCGCGTAGTCGTTACACCGCCTACCGTAGCTTGTTTCGCGTAGCCATCCAGGAATTGCAGCGGGTAAAGGCTGCTAGTAGGATATCTGTCTGAGATAGAATATAAGGAGTCGTTATTGTTGCCACCTACGCCTGTTGCGTACAGTTTAATGGGTGGTCCATATATTGGGGATACGTAAGAGTTTACCTGTGTAATGATTAGTTGTGCACTGTTAATGATAAACTTAAATTTATTGGCGGCATCAAATGCGTTTCCAAGAAACGGGATTTGTACGTCAATCGCAGCGCCTGGTTGGTTTTGTGCCAATGCAAGGCTATCATTCTTCTGGTTAGATGTAAACAGGCTTTGTGCTAAGCTGCCTGAATAATTTCTGGTAATCTTATTATAATGCGCGCAAGTCTGAATGTCAAAATAATATTGAAATATCTGTTCCCCTGGGGTTGACGCATTGTGGTGATATACCAGTATGCCGGCACGGGAATAGGTATCTACGCCATCAAGCTGAAAATAAGGTATTGATTTGGTATTAGCTTGAAAAGTATCGCTGTGTTCAATATAAACACCTTTGAACGTGCTTAAAAATGTTGCTACGTCTGTTGCATTATTACCATTGCTCAGGTCGCTATATAATGGCGAGCCGCTGTTTATATTAAGTTTTATACGCAGCATTGGTCTCCTTAGGCGCCCATCCATAAAGACTGAATCAGTTACCTTTTGAAAGTTTACATTAGTTGCTGTGCCATATATAGTGCTTGGGTCATAAGCCAGGCTTTGTGTAGCATAGTAGGTCGAGTCCGTATAGAAAGGATCCGTAATCTTATAAACATTAAATGACTGCGGTGTAGCAGAAGATGTGCTATCACCGAATGTATAGCCTGAATAAGGCAAAATTAAAACAGCAGAATCTACATTGTCTGTACTGAAAAAAGTAGGTGTCAGTGTTTCAGGTATCACTTGCATATAGATACCCGCATTGGTATTGCCAAAAAATCCATCAGTACCGTTTATTGAACCCAATCCATGATATATTGGTAACCCGGTTATGCTGGTGCTTGTTATTACATCTCCGTCAAATATACTCTTGGTTTGTATGGTAAATGTATCTGTTTGAAATACGTGTATATTATCAATTTTCGGGGCAACCTTGGCATCTATCAGCGTATGTTCTTTACAGCCGGTTTGAGAAAATATAGTTACAGCAGCTATTATTAAGGCTGATATCAGTCTGAATTGTCGTTTCAATTGTGCAAATTTTACTGCGAATGTTATAAAAGAAATACTAAGACTCTGTTAAGCTTTTATACAGGTCCAGCAGCGGTGTTATGTCCTCTTTCCAGCTATCCTCATATTTCAAAACCTTCTTGTACCTGCTCGGCTTTATTTCGTCCACCAGCTTTTTGTCCACGTTGTCAGCGCCAAATACCACCACGTCGGCAGCTTTGCTTGCGCCCATGGTTAGTGATGTATTTGAGCCATCCTTGTAAAACTCAAAATCCTTCTCTTTTATTTCGTTGTTGATAAGGGCTTTTTGAATAAAGTTAGGATTAAGCTTTTCTGTAAACTGGTCTGGCTGTGCCGTATAGATAACCTTTGAATAGTTAAATACAGGTTCCTTCTTATATGCAGTTTTAAGATATAAAGGTAAAAGAGAGGTCATCCAGCCATGGCAATGCACCACGTGTGGCGGCCAGCCAAATTTTTTAACGGTTTCCAGGGCGCTTTTGCAGAAAAATATCATACGTTCCGCATTGTCATCGAAGAACTTATCCTGGTCATCGCGGAAAACAGCCTTGCGCTTGAAGTAATCTTCATTGTCCATGAAGTACACTTGCAGGCGGGCGCTGGGCAGCGATGCTACTTTAATGATAAGGGGATAGTCGTCTTTGTCAATAATTACATTGATACCGGATAGGCGCACTACCTCGTGCAGGCGGTGGCGGCGTTCATTGATCAGCCCGAAACGAGGCATGATTACGCGCACTTCCAACCCCGCATCAAATGTCTTAATGGCCAGTTTGTTTAATATCTGGGCAAAATCCGTGAATTCTATGTAAGGTGAAAGCTCGTTCGCTACAATTAAAACACGTTTTTTAGTGTCTGCAGACATGCCGTTGTATTAGATTGAAAAAATGAAAATGTATGTACTTGTGTAAAAATTGTCTGCAAAATTACGAAAATATTAATTCCAAATTTTACTTTGCAGGTTTTTTGCTCAAAATAGCCTCATGGTCATTTTCAAGAAGGTAGCAGATTTGCAGGTTTATCTCTCCCTGCAGCATGGCTTAGGACGCGCCATAGGCCTCGTTCCCACCATGGGGGCTTTGCATACCGGGCACCTGTCTTTAATAGCGAAAGCAAAGGCTGATAATACCTTGGCAGTATGCAGTATTTTCGTAAATCCTACCCAGTTTAACGATAAAGAGGATTTTGAAAAA
>JAFDXS010000590.1 GCA_018267795.1 Bacteroidota bacterium
CCGTACACCAAAAACTCAGCAGTCCTATTATATCATTTTGCACTTTTAACTTCTTGAGCAATCGCCATATCTGCGCCCACAGTGCCAGGTGGTTTATAAAGCCCTTCTTACGCTCATCCAGGCTTATTACTTCCACACCATGCCATTTATAAGTAACATTTACAAACGGATACCTAAACGCTAGTACAACAATCTTCAAGTCAGGATACGCTGCCTGAAGACCTTTTACAAATAGCTGTTGTGTAGGCAAGCAGGTAGTATCAGCTTCATCTTTGGGGAAGCCCGGGCTCAATATTACCAATGTCTTCTGCTGTTCCGGCATATAGATTATTCTACAGGAAAAACTACTTCAGGGTTATATTGCGTCACTTCCGTTATCAGCTTGGGCAAGTCCCCCCAAACATACTTCTCGCAGCCTTCTATCATTATTTTATGATAATTACTCAAGTCCATTCCTTCAACATTAAGCTGCTCCCGAAGCGATGCATCAAATAATTTTATTACTCCACCTTTTGTTACTGCAAGTATATCCGCAGGTTCAGTTGTATAAAATGCATCCATCGTATTTTTCCCGGGTTGCCTTTTTGCGATAACAATATCTGCTTCATAACCTGTTTCAATTCGTCCTTTTCTCCCCAGCCCCCATATAGCAGCAGCCTCTGTTGTCAATGCATTAAAAAGCTCATCATCGCTCAATGCCTTCTCTTTTCTTGCCGCACGTAAATGCTCCCATATATTCCAGCCTGCTGATACGGTTGAGTCTGTACCAAAAAGTATTCGAGTATTTTTTTTCAAAGCAGCAATATCTGCCGTTTTGCCCAATAAGAAGTAATTAGAGTCGGGGCACCATACTAAAGCGCTAAATGCTTCTGCTTGTTTAGCGTTCATTGCCACCCCATGTATGCCTATTGTTTTTCGCTTAAGCAGGTTCCACTTTATAAAGGTGTCGATCTCCTTCCTTGTTTTATCATCTGTCCCTTCTCCTATATGTATAGCAAAGGGCCAGCTATTTCTGAAAGGCTTTAGTAGTCTGCGTTTCCAATGTTTTTCCAGCAAGATAGAATGCAGCGAATAACATTGTTGAAAAACATTAATCAGGTCATCAGGCACAGAGAGCGTAGTGCCATGATTTACTACCGTAGTTACGCCACACAGCAAATTCTTGTATACGCCCCACTTTACACGCAAATCCTTCGGTATCTTCAATACCTTATCAATCTCTGCTCTGTTTTCCTTCTGTATATCGTGGCTCCATTCTACATAGTTACTATAAACGCGGTTACCCAACTGCGGGAACAAATTAAAATCAAGATGATCGTGCGAGTTAATAAGTCCGGGAAATACAAGGGCATTATCAAAGTTCAACGCCTTTGAATTATCAGGGATAGCACCCCTATCCCTCACTGCACTTATCTTTCCACCATCAATATGGATGTCAATTACTTTATCCTCAGTTATGCTATGTAGATTACGCAGTATCATTTTTTTCTTAGGTGCATGCCGTAAATAATTGCACAACCTTTATATTTCTCATACACATGCAAGGCATTCTTCTTCTCATACCAATGCTTCATAGTCTCGTCTATTGCACGCTCTGTAAAGTACAGTATCTCCCAATCCAACTTTTTAGCTATAGTCTTTAGCTGTTCAAATGTATGTACATAGCTTTTTACTGCTACCAGTTTCCCTTCATGTACAAATGTTCTGTCGCCACCTTTCAGCAAATTATCAGGATGATAATCGGTAATCACAATATCAGCTCCATGTTTCAATACTCTATCCCATTCTTTCAGGGCATCTTCTATGTCTTCTATATGTGCTATAGCTAATGTTGACATTATCACATCGCAGCTATTATCTTCAAGTCCCTGCAAATGATTATCTGTGAGCTGGTGCGTCACCGCCTGCGGATATTTAGCCTTTAGCTTACCTAGCATCCCTTCTGATACATCATAACCCATCAACACCTTAGACCCTTTA
>JAFDXS010000591.1 GCA_018267795.1 Bacteroidota bacterium
CTGATGCAGTCTGTGCGTTAGCTGCTGAAGCGAAACCTAAGAATGTAGCGGCGATTATGATTACTTTTTTCATCTTGTATTTTTTTGTGGTTGTGTTTTAAAAATTTGTTTGAGTTTGTTCTTGTTTGTTTTGATGACACAAAGATGAAGCGGCTGGCGAGATTAAAAAACAATTAAAACTGCGTTAACGGGAGATTAAAATCTGGTTAACAAGCGCTTAAGATTCAGACATATCAAAAAAAGATGGTAATAATTCCTGAAAGCCTTGCTGAACAGGCATTTGCAAGAAAACCAGTTCATTACAGCAAAAATTTAGGAAATTAGCGCATTATGATACCAAGTACAGAAAAACAAGGGGAAAACGTTATTGATACATCAACTATAAGCATCAGAAAGGCGCAAAAAGAAGATTGCAGCCGTATGATGGAGCTTGTAAATGAGCTAGCAGTGTATGAACGCGCCCCTGATGAGGTAACTGTGACACTGGAACACTTTGTAGAAAGCGGCTTTGGCCCGCAGCCTGTATGGTGGGCATTAGTGGCAGAGGTGGATAATGTAATAGTGGGCTTTGCATTATATTATATACGCTACTCTACCTGGAAGGGACAGAAAATGTACCTGGAAGACCTGCTGGTAACAGAACCATGGCGTGGTAAAGGTATAGGCACCCTGCTGGTAGATGCACTGATAGAAGAAGCCAATGAGAAAAACTTTAATGGTATAATATGGCAGGTGCTGGAATGGAATGAACCTGCTATACGCTTTTACAAGCGTTATAAAGTGCGCTTTGACAGCGAATGGGTTAATGTGACGCTGGATGAGCTTTAATAACGGGGATAATCATTTTCCCTAGCCTTATAGCTTGGGCATTTATACGTCTTTAGCTGGAAAGACATATTTACCATAAACATCAAGTACTGATCTTTAGTACTACTGTTGCCACGCTGCTTGCCGGCACGGCCCAGGGGTGCGTTAGGATTAATTTCTATAGAGCGATCCTGGAGAAAGGAGGCAGGGTTGGGATTACGAGGGTCTGAGGAGAACTTATCTGCCCCGGCATATACACCACTCACATCGTCCAGATAGTCTGTTGTCGTAAGGCGGTCTGTTATCTCGAAGCCTATATTGTAGCCAGGTATTACCCAATACTTAACCCCTATACCTATAGGTATGCACATGGCAAAGCTGGAATACTTGGTACCGAGACCTGCATTCTGCCCTTCTGTGCCTAATGGGCGCAGATAATACTTATCGCCATTGTAATAAGTATAAGGATTGTAATAAAAGAAGCCTATGCCACCTGTAAGGTAGGGCGTGAAGCGACTACCATCCTCGCCAGTAGAAAAGCGAAAAAAGTTAAACTCAGCCTGTGCCACACCTTCGAAGATATTGCTCTCGAAGCTTAGGTTACGCAGTTTATAATAAGGATCATCTGAATAGGAATCAGAATAACCCACATGCGTAAAGTTTACGCATCCTTTGACAGATATGTAGGGATTAAGCTGGTAACGCACGAAGGCACCGCCTGAAGGGCGAACGAAACGGAAACCGTAATTATCATTAAGATCGCCGAAATACTGGGAGCCACCAAGTGAGATACCGTATTCAGTACTTGTATAGAATAATTGAGCCCCGGCAGGCACCGCAGCCATCAACATAACCAATAAAACTAATATACCCTGTATTCTGCGCATTATACTATTATAGTAACTGCAAATGTAAATTTTTATTGTGTCAGGCCTTTCAGTTCCTTCTATCAATGCCCCAATATAGCTTTTGGCGTATGGTTTTCAGGAAGTTATGTTCATCAGGGCGCACCAGTGATATGGTAAAAGACTCTCTTTTTACTGCTAATTGTACACCCATACCCACGCTTTCCGTACGTGCATCGAGGGTACAAAGCACCTGCTCTGTACGGCCTTCTACCTCGAAAGAGATGACATTATCGTCAGGTACAATTATAGAACGGGTATT
>JAFDXS010000592.1 GCA_018267795.1 Bacteroidota bacterium
GCATATCCTAAGCTTGGAAGCAGGGACAGAAAGCTGCTGAGTGAAATGGCCTACAGCTGGTACCGCTGCACGAAAGGCTGGGATGAAGGAATGGAATTTGATAAAAAGATAGACGCTTGCCTTTTCCTGTGCAGCACACAGGAAAAACTTACAAAATATATTCTACCGGAAGACTGGGCTTTCAGTGCCACGCTAAGCATAGCAGAGCGATTAGAGTTCTTAGAAAAGCAGGGAATACATTTTGATATCAATAAGCTGTTCCCCTACTCTATAATGCTCTCTGATGGCATAAAAAAGGAAGATTGGCTCCACTCTATGCTACAACAACCTGATCTTTTCCTGCGCATAAGAAAAGAAAAGGAACGGATAATAAAGTTGCTGCGAGATGCAAATATTTCATTTGCCTTTTTAAATGACAATTGTATTGCGTTGCCTAATGGTGCTGCTATTGACAAGCTGCTGCCGGATGACGCTTATGTAGTGCAGGATGTGTCTTCGCAGGAAACAGGCGGTTATTTTCACCCGAAAGCTGGTGAGCAATGGTATGACTGTTGCTCTGGGGCCGGTGGTAAATCGCTTCTACTAAAAGACATGCAGCCGGATGTGCAATTAAGCGTCTCGGATAAGCGTGACAGCATTCTGCATAACCTGAAAAACAGGTTCAAACTATATCATCACACATTGCCAGTAAGTTATAATATTGATGTTTCTGACAAGCAGCAAATGAGAAAACAACTGGGGGCACAGCAATTTGATGTTATCATCTGCGATGTGCCATGTACCGGCTCCGGCACATGGGCAAGAACACCGGAACAATTATATTTCTTTGAGCCACGACTGGTGGGCGAAATCTCTGCACTGCAAAAACGGATAAGCAGTAATGTTGCAGCTGTTTTAAAAGCCAATGGCAGGCTTATCTACATTACCTGTTCGGTATTTAAAGAAGAGAATGAAAATGTAATAAACGCGCTGGTTAAAGAAACAGGATTGGAAGCAGAAGAAACGAAACTGGTAAATGGCATACAGAGCAAAGCAGACAGCATGTTTGTGACTGTACTAAAGAAAAAGGTTTAGTGATGCTCTAATTTTAATGTTGTTTTCTTCGAGCCCGTACCAACTCTTAATAAATAAATGCCGCCCGGCAGATTTTCAGGAACTGACAGTGATACTGTGGTGCCTGAGGAAGGATTGACCAGGCGATTTGTTTTTAGTATAGTTCTGCCTGTTACATCTATAAGATTAAAATAAACAGTCTGCGCTATCGTGAGGTTAAGCTGAACATCTATCTTATTTGTAAAAGGATTAGGACCCGCTATTGCCCAATTTGCACCTGAAGGGTTAGGAGTATCCTTAACACCTAAGAGCATTAAAGCAGTCTGAAAGTCAGGGGTGCCCCAACCTACGTTATAGTCGGGGCTTGTATAATGATCGGCACTTTTAATGATAATATTACGCAGTGCAGCAGGCTTTAATTTGCTATTGGCCTGCCACAAGCAAGTAGCCCAACCCGCTATCTGCGGCGTAGCCATAGATGTACCCGCATCTGCACCAAGGCCAGTACTGAAGGCATCAAACACTATTACGTCTGTACCAAGGTCGCAAACATCAGGTTTTCTTTGGCCACCGGAGTTAGGTCCATGCCCGCTGATGGGGTCAGATGTTTTATCTGCATATACAGCGCCTATAGTTAAGGCACTATCTGCATCGCCAGGTGTAAGTATGTAATGCCATGTCTTGGCTCCATCATTCCCTGCTGAGGACACGAACAATATTCCCTTTTGGGTAGCCATATTTGCTGCTTTTGCTGCAACAGTGTATTTACCATCTATATCGCTGTAAGCAAGCGCATCAAAATCAAAATCATCGTAGCCAAGAGATACGGATATTACATCTGTGCCCAGGCTATCTGCACGCTCTGTAGCAGCAAGCAGATTATCCATTTCTATCGGCTGCTCAGAATTATTAT
>JAFDXS010000593.1 GCA_018267795.1 Bacteroidota bacterium
CATATCTTCTCGTAAGCCTCTGCTGACTTTGGCGCCCTGAAAGGCGAGATAATACCCTTGACCAGAAGCAGGCGAAACAAATAGGACTTGTCAATAACCCTTCCGTCCATAAGGAACTCATTCAGATAATTCCTTACATCTTTTACCTCAGTAGAATCCGGGGAACCAAGATTCATCAATATTATAGCACGTTTTACTGTATCTGGCATTTTTATCTATTAAACAGGCAATTATGCGATAAAACTATCTTATTTATTTGCCTGATGCAAAAAAAGAAAGATTAAAAATCTATGACAAAAATCACTGTCTAAAATGACAAATGCATGACGCAGTAATTACCATAGCCGGAGATTGGAAATTAACTTTGTCGCATAAACTTTTACTTCAGTAAAGGATGTACCATAAAGACAAAGACATATCAGACTTCAGGGTAGTAGGAATCAACTATAAGAAAACCGATGCCGCACTGAGAGGTCAATTTGCTATAAACAACGACCAATACGCCCGTATCCTAGCAAACGCACCTGAAAGAGGATTGAAAGCCTTTTTCATATTATCTACCTGCAATCGTACCGAAATATATGGCCTGGCTGCTGACGCTACGCAACTGATGGAGTTAATATGCTCTGAAGCTGAAGGCGATATCGACACCTTTTCTAAAATAGCATACGTAAAGAATGGCTGGGATGCAGTAGAGCACATCTTCCAGGTAAGCTCGGGACTTGACTCACAAATACTGGGTGACTATGAAATACTGGGGCAAATAAAGAACTCTGCAAAATTTGCCAAGGAGAACGGCTTTATATGTCCGTTTATGGAACGCCTGCTGAATTGCGTACTGCAAGCATCAAAAGCAATAAAAACGCATACTAACCTAAGTGGTGGTACTGTGTCGGTTTCCTTTGCAGCAGTGCAGTATATAAAAGAACACGTTACTTCTATAAAAGATAAAAAGATATTGCTTTTAGGCACCGGCAAGATAGGTCGCAATACCTGCAAGAACCTGGTGGACTACCTGGAAACAACGAATATAACACTGGTAAACAGGACAGAAGAAAAAGCACAAGCACTGGCAAGTGAACTGGGACTGAAATCTGCACCCGTAACTGAAATAAATGAGCAAATAGCAGCATCGGACATAATACTGGTGGCTACCAACTCTCCTGAACCTACCATATTAAAGTCACACCTGGAGGGCAATGGTAAGAAGCTGATCATAGACCTTTCAGTGCCTTGCAATGTAGAAGAAGCAGCGCAAAAGCTGGAAGGCATCACATTTATAAATGTAGATGAGCTGTCGAAAATAAAGGACCAGACACTACAGGCTAGAAAAGCTGAAGTGCCTAAAGCGCTGGCTATAATTCAAGGGCACATACACGAATTTGAAGAATGGTATGATATGCGCAAGCATGTACCTATGCTAAAGGAAGTGAAATATAAACTGCAGGAAATAAGCACAAAGCACATACAACTGCCTGCCAGCTCTGAAGAAAAAATTCAAAAAGTAATTAATACACTGGCGATAAAAGTTCGCAGTAACAACACGATAGGCTGCAATTACATTGAAGCTATCAATGAATATATTGCATAGACATGAACAAGGCTATAAGAATTGGCACAAGAGAAAGCCAACTGGCCGTATGGCAGGCTGATCTTGTAAAAAGCTTACTGGAGAAACACGGCTACACAGCAGAACTTGTTTTTATAAAAAGCGAAGGCGATACAGACCTTAAGACACCGCTCTACGAAATAGGCGTACAGGGCATATTTACCAAAACACTGGATATAGCGCTGCTGGAAGGCAGAATAGATATAGCGGTACACTCGATGAAGGATGTGCCTACTGCACTGGCCAAAGGTATAATACAAGCGGCTGTATTACCCAGGGCTTCTTATAAGGATATATTGGTGCCGAAAAGTGATACAGCATTTTTAGGCGATGCACATAGCAAGGCTGTT
>JAFDXS010000594.1 GCA_018267795.1 Bacteroidota bacterium
TAACTCCCAATGAGATCCAGTATATGCAAACGCAGAAGTAATTCTTACCAAAAATTGATCCTTACCTTTAAACTTGCCTTTTGCAGTACCGGTTAAGACTGCGGCAGTTCCGCAAACAACCACTTTTTCTTCTTCTATTATTTCAAAAATTTCCAGCTGGACAGCGGGATTAATTACCAGGTCGTTAATAAATGCATCTTTGTGAAGTACGACTGCCCTGGGGCTTGTGAATATAAATTCGTGATGAAGGTTATCCGGCATAAAGTCGCCATTTTTTGCGCAAATAGCACTTAAGATATTTCTGTGTAATAAGCTTATGGTAAGCTCTACTAATTGCTGATTGTCTGTGGTAGTTTGCATTTTATTAAAAATTTAAAGCAAAGCTACCGGGCACTTACAAATGGGGATAGTAAAAATGGGACATGAAGTTCTTTTCCTGTAAAAAATCAGTAGGCGTAGTGTTGGTAAAAGACCTGAATTCTTTTATGAAATGGGTTTGATCAAAATATCCATTGCCTAAAGCGGCAGAAAGATATTTTTTTTCTTTGCCGATAAGTAAAGGTTTTAAGGTAGCATGAAACCTGGCTAGTTTTTGAAAATGCTTAGGAGTAAAACCTGTTTCTTCCATAAACTTTCTTCTAAAATGCCGATAGCTAATGTTCAACTCCTGAGATAATTCAGATAATTTAATGTCGCTGTGATTGTGATAGAGCTCTTGTATGGCGTGATCCCAGGTAGTACTGCTTTTTTTATGACGTTCCAGAAGTTTCATTAATGATAATTCCAGGTCTTTAATTACCTGGGTTATGTTCTGTGTATTATTGAGACTTCTTAAAATATTTTTTCCCATTTCGACTCCAGATGGTTTCAACGTCTAAAAAACTATCTGCTAATTTACTGAACGGAATCTCTGTGAAATTTTTAAACATAGCGGCACGAAAACGTATAGCAATGAAACCAACGTTTTTCATTGGGAGGATATCAGAATATCTTTCGCCAGAAAAAATAATGTGGGATGAAGGTAATTGTCCTTTACCTTCTACTATAAAGGAACTTTTGTAGTGTAAAAACAGGTCCATACCGACACCAGGAAGTATCCGGGGCATATATGTTTCTTCTTCTGTATTGCTTTCGCAAATCCAGTACCTTTCGATATAAGGAGATAAGACCTGGTTCGGCCTTATAAAAACGAAATTCATCGCAATCCTGTTTGCTTTGCGCAAATAAAGGTAGGTAAATGATACGCTTTCTGGGTATTAGGAGCTTATTAAGCTTCTTTCTGCTTAAGATAATGAGTGGTGAGTGTTCTGGCCCAGTAGCGAGGAACATTATATTCCTGCTGCAGATGGGCTACCACATCGTTTGATTTTTTTCCGGCAGCATTGAAAACATCAAGAATTTTTATCCACTCATCAATCCTTTTACCTGTCTTTTCAATTACCTGCTCATCCGAGACATCCCAATATTCCTTTTTCATGAAGCTGATTTAAATCCAAAACTAAAAAACTAAAATGGAAATAGTTAAATTGGGTGGTGATTATACACCGCCTTATGAAAAGCTTAATATTATTAATACTGTTACTACCATTGTGCGGCCTGGCACAGGAGCATATAGTACAAACATCTTTCTCTAAAACTATAGAGCTGAAGGGAGCAGCCCCCAAACAGGAATACAAAACCATCACTGCTTTTGCAATAAAAAATTCCAATACCTTTTATAAGGCGAATAAAGAGGTGAGGGAGCATGGCCCCATGCTGAAGCGGAACGACCTGAAGGGCTATGAGAAAAAAGTATTGCTGGGCTTTTGTAAGGGAGACAAGAAAAGATATATAATAGATGCAAGCGGGCTATGCGTGTACGGAACTGATAAGGACTGTATAAAAGTGCTGGCGGTAACGTATGATGTAACTGCATACTGCATGCAGGACAAGGCTGAAATAAAGGCAACAAACTTTAGG
>JAFDXS010000595.1 GCA_018267795.1 Bacteroidota bacterium
ACCGCTGTAAAGCCAGGTAAAAATCTCGATAGAAAACCGTTTGTATCTTATGAAACTCCAGTAACTGCAGGATATGCTTTAGCATAGGTACATCCTGTTCTTCAAAAGTGCGATTGTATAATGCTACAAGCATAAAAAGCTTTTATTGTTACTCACTGTTGAGGTGTAAATATAACCCATTTCGACTCAAGTGGTTGTAAGCAAACTCAAGACGGATCTTAATATCATATAGGGTTACTATATCCAGTCCTACGCCGGCAGAATAGAGCAATTGATTGGCAAGGAAATTATCATTGCCCATAAGATCATTGCTTTTTACATAACCCATATCCACAAATATCTTAGGATACAAGCGCAGGGGTATGGAGGTAAAATATTGTATATGCTCCCTGTAAACCTTGTTAAACAACTCACGCTTCAGGTCGAAACGGAGCAGGCCATATTGAGAGCCATCTATTACATAATATTCGTAGCCGCGCACATAGTCGGTGCGTGTACCAAGGCCACCCTCGAAATAATAAGGCTGCTTTTCGGGCAATACGAGCCGCCCACGCAGAATGGCGGAGAAATACCATTTAGGCAAAGGGTTTCGGAATATGCCCGTCTCAACATTAATATAGGATTGATTATTTATTCCCTGCAAGCCAAGGCGGGAAACAAAGTAACCTACGAACTTAAAGCCTAATAAAGGATAATTCCAGTTATCTACCTTATTTAGCTCGAAGCGGTATTGGAGCTCAAAAAATCTCGCTTTTGTGCTGTTATCTGCATAATAGTTAGGGTTGAGTTTGAGAACAGTATCGCCTACCTGGTAGTCTTTATAGCTAAGTGTAACAATATGCCTTGTAGCATAGCCCGGGCGATATATGTAGCTTACACCCGCCTCTATCTGCTGCAGAATATCTTTGTTATTATCACTGTTTACATATTGCAGCTTATCGGAGTCGCTGGCGTAATAGGTTTGCCTGCTCTTTGCAAGGCTAATGGCAAAACCAAGGCCGCTCTTTTGCTGCTTGTCGATGTACGGTATCAGGTAACTTAATACAAGCTTTCGTGTGTAGCCGAGCTGCACCGTAGCTGCAAGATTTTCGAGATTGCCCCTAAAATTATAATCGGCAACAGTAAGACCGAAGTTAGCCCTGCTTAGGTCATGATTTTCCTGTACCCACCAGGTATTGAAATTTCGATCTGCGAGTTCGAAAGTAAATGAGGGGAGTATATACCATCTTTCCTTGAGGTGCACATGCCAAATAACCTCCTTTGCCGTAACCTTTTCAATGTCCATCTCTATGTCATTGAACAAGGCCATATTTATGAGGCGCAGTTTATTTTGGTTAAGCAGGCGCGGCATGGAATCTACTGCCAGTGTATCTCCCTCATGCACACTCATCTCCCTAAGAATGATAGCCCGGCGGGTAACTTTATTGCCGTCTATTACTATTCGCTTCAACCTTACAGAAGTGGACAACTGTGTTTCTGGCAGGTATTTCTGCATCGTGTCTGCTTTGGCATTTATAGCTTCTTGTGCCTGCCCCAATGCGGCGGCAGAAAAGAAGAACAATGCAATAAATACCAGCAGCAGATGCTTCATTGTAGAATACGGTGCAAAATAATGAGCCTGTATTACCAGGCTGTAAATAGCTATTAAGTTCAATAGCCGCCGCGAAAGTATTAATAATAGACTGTTTTTCCCATTTTAAACTGTATGACGTACATGTATGGAGTTCATTCATTATGTAACAATACCAATTTATAAATGATAAAAGAGCGATGACGAAACCGAACTTTATTCGGTTGCAGCAAGCTTCCAAAAGAGCTATTAGCATAGTATGAGTAATAAATTTTTGGATTTATTGGTGTAACTTTAAGTGAAACAACTATTGCCATGCGTTTTCGCATTTCCCTTACCCTTCTTTGTGTATGCACTCTGGCCGGCATATTTGCAGCCTGCAAGCA
>JAFDXS010000596.1 GCA_018267795.1 Bacteroidota bacterium
CCATCTACCAGGGGCACCCAGTGGGACGGCAAACCGGCATCCTGCTTGTAAACCTGGGTCTGGTGGTAGGTAGCCAGTATATTACCCTGCGCATCGCGCACGTAATAATCATTGTCATTCACTGAGCCTGTATCATTGGCCTGGCTGACATATTTAGCCACACGATTACCTGCACCGTCGTAAACGAAGGTCATGTTGTTCTTCGCAGCGGAGTTGCTGGTATAAACTACTTTGTTGTAAAGGTTCCACTGGATGGTGTCCTGGCCGCTGACCTGGTCTTTTACAGTGTTACCAATAGCATCGTAGAGGTAACGATTCTTGGTAGTGTCCGTGAACTGGGCTATGTCGTTGGTATAGCTATTGGCGGCCTGATCGGTAACCTGGCGGAGCCTGTTATTGACAGGGGTAAACGGATAGTAGTACCTGAGGCTATCCATAAGCACAGGACTGCTAAGCGTACCACCTGTCTTATTACTATTGCCATAGCGGGTAAGCATGAGCAGGTTACCATCCGCATCGTACTGATAACTATTGCTATAGTCCTTCAAGCCCGTGAGGGTATTATTGACCGCACTGACTGAAGCATAAGCAGTATTGTTGATGCGATTGAGCTGATCGTATATGTACTGCTTATTAAGGCGCATGAAAGTACCGATGGCCTCCGTCTGCCGGGAGATATTGCCATTGTAGAGATTAAGCGCAGGACCAGGAACGTGCGTAACGGCCTGTGTGCCGACAGGTGTATAGTCGCCTGTAAAGTAGTCGATAGTATGGGCTACTACGTCTTTGGATACGATGTTGTTAGCTACACCATCACCGCCCATGTCCATTGCGGTATTCAACGTATCGCCATTCAGGGCTTTGAGCCAGCCCTGTATGGTGTAGGCATAGTCGAGCCCCTGCACCTTCTGATCGCCGAGCACTACCCTGGCCAGCGGGCCATGCTCGTAGTACTGATAGCTGGCATCGTTCTTCCAGATGAGCCCATCATTGCTCGTTTGCACCGAGGTGATACGGTTATCAGCGTCATAATTATATTGCTGGTAATACTGATCGGAGAAGCCACGGTTGTAACTAAGCATATTTACTTTGCCACTGATGAGATCGTAATCGTAGTCGATGCGCTTGTAACGCTGATAGGTATAATTCTTAAGGGCGGGGAAATCCTGCACCAGGGTTTTGACATTGCCGTCCACATCATAACTGTAATGGGTGGCGTAAGTATAATTAGCGCCTGCAACATCTGACGAAGCAATTGTCTTAAAGTACTTGACACAGGCTACGCGCTTACGCAAATTAGTTTGCGCGTCCATGCCGGCGATGAGATTTAGTTTAGTCGCAGCGGTGTCGTAAATGGTCATTACTACGTCATTGCGGTTGTAAGTATGAACATTAGATTGTTCTATTGCAGCCGTATATACCGGAGCACTGGAGTTGGTTATCCAATCGGGGAAAGGGCAAATGGTATATGTACCTGCCGCACGGTTATAATAGGAAGACTTAGGGCTGGCAACTGATGAATCGGCATGTGGATAGTTCGCCGCCGTAACGGTAAACGGACGGCCCCAGGTGGCGCCAACATTGGGTATCTCTCCTGTTTCTATAATGCGGCCGAGTGCGTCATAAAGATTATAAGTGACACTTCCGGTGGTTAACTGCTTGTCATTCTGCGAAAAAACAAGACGGTGTGCCACATCGTAATAAAAGTCAGTTCTGCCGCCATCGGGGGTTGTCTGGGTGATGAGCTGATTGGTACTGCTGTACACATAGGTACTTGTTTTCGTGTGTTTCGGATAAAGAACGGTGCCTGTATCGAGACCTGCGATCCTTACGGTGTCTACCGTAGCCAGCAGCTTCACTACTGTATCAAGCGGATGGACACCTGCAGGTGGGATGGTTTGTATGAGATTATCGGCACGATCATAATAGTAAAGCATGTAGTTAAAGTCCTGGTC
>JAFDXS010000597.1 GCA_018267795.1 Bacteroidota bacterium
TAGACCTGAGCGGAGCAGCGAGGGGCGTATACTTTGTAGAGTTCATGGCAGATGGTGAAAGAATGATTAGGAAGATGGTGCTGAAATGATAATTTTAATAATGGATGATATAATCAAAAGGGATAGCCAAAACGGCTATCCCTTTTGCTTTTTCAAGAAGAGAAATATGCTGGGATTGGAACCATATTATAACAAATGCTTCTAAGGTAAAACCACTAAATTTCAGTAAATTTGTATCTGAAATTATATTAAATAAAAGTTATCAAAACGGTGTGCGGGATGCAGTGATAGTAAGCGTAGATATACTATAATAAACGAAGTTCCCTTCTTTTTAAAGTATTACACATTTTTTACCAGAAAAGCAATAGGCTCCATACTCTTTTGTGGCAATTTTCTTGTCAATCAAGGCTTTAAAGTTTATCCACATGGCGTTGATTTCTTTATTGCGATTTGGTTCAGGCATTTGATATTTTCGCTTTCCCACTAACACGAAATTGATTAACTAAAAATATTGCCCATGAGTGCTACATCTAAAACATCTGCGAAAAAAGGATTATCCTTTCAGCGTCATTACACAAAAGAAGGTGTAAGTCCATTCGACATGTTCGAGTACGATTACCGTACTTCTGTAATCCGTAATCCTAACGGAGAGAAGGTATTCGAAATGACGAATGTGGAAGTACCCAGCCATTGGTCACAGATAGCTACTGATATTCTTGCTCAGAAATATTTTCGCAAAGCAGGCGTACCACAAGCTGATGGCAGCCTGGGCCGTGAAACTTCTATTAAACAAGTAGCACACCGCCTGGCAGACTGCTGGAGAAGCTGGGGCGAAAAGTATGGCTACTTTGCAAAGGCTAATGACGCGCAGGTATTTTATGATGAGCTTATATATAGCATACTGCACCAAAGCTGTGCGCCTAACTCACCACAATGGTTCAATACAGGCCTGTTCAATAGCTATGGTATCAATGGTAAGGCACAGGGCCACTATTATGTAGATCCGATAACAGGCAAACTGGAACGCTCGCAGAATGCATACGAACGTCCTCAGCCACATGCCTGCTTTATATTAAGCGTAGATGATGACCTGGTGAATGAAGGTGGTATCATGGACCTGTGGGTACGTGAAGCGCGTATCTTCAAATACGGCTCAGGTGTAGGTACTAACTACTCTAACATACGTGCAGAAGGCGAAAAGCTGAGCGGTGGAGGTACATCCAGCGGCCTGATGAGCTTCCTGAAGATAGGCGACCGTGCAGCAGGGGCTATAAAGAGCGGCGGTACTACACGTCGTGCTGCTAAAATGGTATGTCTTGATCTTGATCACCCTGAAGTAGTAAACTTCATAGACTGGAAAGTAGAAGAAGAAAAGAAAGTGGCTGCGCTGATAGCTGCGGGTTACGCATCAGACTACGAAGGTGAAGCATACAGAACAGTATCCGGACAGAACTCTAACAATTCTGTACGCATACCTAACGAATTCTTCCGCCGCCTGGCTAACAACGAAGATTGGGAAATGACCGCCCGTGGCGATGGCAAGGTGATGAGAAAAATGCCGGCAAAAGAACTGTTTGAAAAGATATCTTATGCTGCATGGCGCTGCGCTGATCCGGGTACACAATACGATACTACTATTAATGAATGGCATACATGTCCTGAAGGTGGCGCAATACGCGCATCTAATCCATGCTCAGAATACATGTTCCTTGATAATACGGCATGTAACCTGGCATCGCTGAACCTGCGCCGTTTCTTCAACGAAGCAGACAATTCATTTGATGTACCCGGCTTTGAATATATGACACGCCTGTGGACTGTGGTACTTGAGATATCTGTATTGATGGCCCAGTTCCCTTCACCGGAAGTAGCACAGCTTAGCTATGACTACCGCACATTGGGTCTTGGCTTTGCAAACCTCGGCTCTATGCTGATGGTGAGCGGCATACCTTAT
>JAFDXS010000598.1 GCA_018267795.1 Bacteroidota bacterium
GAGAAGAAAATAAATACTACTGAGTTTAGTGCTTCCTTTAGCAGAGATTGTATGCTGTCTGTCTGCACATTAGCAGGTATTAGCCCGCGACCTACAAGAAATGGTTTCTGCATAGCTGCAAGGCCCATCATAGTGCCTATAGCCTCATGATACGCACGGTTAGCACCCTGACGCAATAGTGGCGGCACATCAGCGTTTGTATAGGTCATGTAGTAATAGATGTGGCCCAGCTCATGGTGTGCTGTTTCAAACCATTCAGCATTTGGCTCTACACTCATCAGGCTGCGTACATCCTTATCCAGGTCCACATGCCAGGCAGACGCATGATTATTTTTCTTTACAGCAGAGTCTGCCGGGTAAGGATACAGGCTTGATTTTTCCCAGAATGTCTCCGGGAGTTTGTTGAAGCCCAGGCTCACATACATGTCCTCTGCGTCTTTTACTATCCACTCGGGTTTTTTATTGTGTAGTACACTGTCAAGGTTTATGCCTTTTACAGTTACCATAGAGCTCCAGTCCTGGCCCCAGCGGTTAGGCAGCCAGTGCGCAGGCAGGTAATCGGGCACTTCTGTTACGCCGTATTTTTTTGCCAGTTCGTAGCGCATCCATGTGTGCAGCTCGCGGTACAAAGGGTACAATTCTTTCATCAGGCGGTCCATAGTCTGCATCATTTCATCTGTCTTCATGCCATAATCGCTCACCTGGTAAGTGAAGAAGTCGTGGTAGCCAAGGGCCTGCACTGTCTGGTTGCGCAGGTTACGCAGGTTCACCAAGCCATCCTTCAGCGTTGGGCCTACCTGTTTACTAGCCTCCCATGCAGCCAGTCGCTTGCTTACATCTGTTTCATTTTTTAGTATATCATCTATGTTATTAGTACTTACTTTTTTGCCATCTGTGGTATATTGAAAACCATACAGCTTTTGTGTCTGGTCATTTTCAGCTTTTATACGCTTTTTTACAAGGTCGGCAACCGTTTGTGGATTATTAGCAGCATTATATAGTATGTATTGCAGCTGTTTTACCTGTATTTCAGTAAGTTCAGCTTTCTGATCCAGAAATTTGCGCGCCTTATCAATATTATCTTTACTACCGGTAAACACGGCCAAAGCCTCATCGGCTTTCTGAGCAGCTATAGTATTAGTACTATCGTCTTTTTTTATTTCTATGTTAGAAATCCACTGCGCTAATTGGTCCTGGGTATATAGCTTTACATATTCCTGGGTATAGTCATCCAGGAAATTCTGCGCTTCATCGCGCACGCCATTCTTTTTCTGGTCGCATGCAGCAAGCAGCAGTACCATCGCAGCTGATACGCATAATAATTTCCTCATGTATCAATGATTTAAGTGCCTAAAAGTATAATAACTTATTTATTCATGCACTTATAAAATATGTCGGTTTCGGATTGAAATGTCCATTATTTCAGCCCTTATTTGTTACTACAAAATAAATTAAGATTAAGCATGTATAAGTAAATTCAAAAAACTGAGGCATTTTTGTATGTATCTTTATTTCTCGAAATGGAAATACCCAAGTCGCTACGCACATTTTTTAACGAAGCAGGAGAACTTGCTGCGTTCACTGCAAATTTTTTCCGTGAACTTATTCGTCCTAAACACGAGTTCAGGGAATTTATAAAGCAGTGTTATATAATAGGCTATAAATCATTACCCCTTATAGCGCTTACGGGCTTTATTATGGGTCTTGTGCTCACTATGCAGCTGCGGCCTTCCCTTACCAGCTATGGAGTGGAAGCTGAATTGCCTGTTATGGTAAGCCTGGCAGTTGTAAGAGAAATAGGCCCTGTTATTACGGCACTTATCTTTGCAGGTAAAATTGGCTCCAGTATGGGTGCCGAGCTTGGCTCTATGCGCGTAACTGAACAGATAGACGCCATGGATGTATCTGGCACCAATCCGTTTAAGTTCCTGGTAGTAACAAGGGTGCTT
>JAFDXS010000599.1 GCA_018267795.1 Bacteroidota bacterium
TCACCTATAGCAATGATGGCAAGGTATCTACACTTGTTGCCAAAGGCAGCTCCAACTTCCGCAAAGTATTCACCTATAGTGGTAATATGATCTTCATAAACGTATCCGATACTACCGGCACCGTTACTGAGATAGATACCGTAACGCTCAATAGCAGCAACCTTGTCAGCTCCATTCACCAGCATTATACCTCCTCTTCTTCCTACTACAACACTACTATGACTTATGATGCCACCAACCAGCTTGCCACTACCAGTGCCACAAGCGGGGGCGCGCCCAGTGTTACTACCTATACCTGGACCAATGGCGACATGACCCAGAGTACAGATGGCAGCAGCACATCTACCTACACATACTATACCGACAAAAATGTAGAAGACGGTGATCTCTTCCAGGTAGAGCAACTCGTACAATACGGCGCATTTTATATCAACAACAAGCACCTCCTCAAAGGCACAGGCGGCAGCACAGTATTGAATTGCAACTACGCATTCGACACCGATGGCAAGATCACATCCCTCACCGCCACCAACGGCGCAAACGTTGAAGCCATTACCTATCAGTATCAATGCCAGTAACGCTCTCTTTAATTCCACCATACAAGAAAGGCAGCCTTAGTGCTGCCTTTCTTATTTTAATTTTGATCTTATTGTCTCAGCTATGTTACTACTATTTCACACTCACGGCGTTGGCACCCTTCATCGTTCAGTTCTTTATCAGCTCACTTTATTTTGTACCTAAAGCCTCCATATACATTCACCCCCATTACCGGCCCCCATATCATAGACGCATCAAAGTTATCTCCAAACGGGGTGCTGGCAGCTACTATAGCATTTCGTTGAGTGTAATTAGTTAGATTCTCGCCACCCACGTACAGCTCCCATCTTTGGTTCAGCACTTTCGATACTTGCGCATTCATCTGTATATAAGATGAGGAATAGCTTTCATTCATATTGCCGTTATCCAACGCAGGTATCCTTTTAGCACCTATCCATTGTACAGTATATCCTAACCTCCAATTATTTTTAGTCGTATAGTCTATATTCACGAACGCTCTGTTCTTTGGCACAAGAGGTTTCTCCTTTAGTGTCCCCCCATATGTTGTTCGCACATCATACAGCCTGTATGCCAACCTGACATCCAGATTGTGTATCAGTTCATAGTCAAGTTGCACCTGCAAGCTATTTGCAAACGACGCACCATCCAGGTTATAAAAACGTACGTAATGCGAGTTCTCTAAATCTACTACAACCTGGTTCTCAAAATTAGTATAATAGTAGTCCACAGCTATAGTTCCGTCTTTATAGTTCAGCGTAAATTTTTGGGTCAGGTTCACACCGCTGTTCCAGGCTATTTCGGGATTAAGGCCATAAGGTTTTTTACCACTCTCCGGCTCTATTATTTCAAATCTGCGGCCACTGGCCATATAGCCCATATTCTCGGCAAATATATTGGCAGTTCGTTCTGCTCTGCCTATCGATGCTCGTATCGTTGTCTTGCTGAAAGGTGCATAACGCACATGAAGCCTTGGTGTTATAAACCCTCCATATAAGTTATCATAATCACCTCGCAGTCCTGCTACAAGATTGAACTTCTTTAGATAATCATATGAATACTCTACAAATACGCCTGGCACTGTTTCATTCCGGTTATATTCATTTTGTTGGAAGTTTTCATTTATATTATCCACCATACCACTAAGCCCCCCTTTTATTTTATGATTTGTATTGCCTATTATGTCCTGGTATATCAGGTTGGCATAAAGGCTTCTCTGGGCGCCATTATAATTGCGTACACCATATTGGGCATCCTGATCATGATAAGTACCTGATAACTGCAAACCAATACTTTTGCCGGGATGATCATAGAATACTTTGCCTATTTTAGCCCAGCCTTCCAGCCTGTGTGTGTTCAACTCAAACCCCCAAGGATT
>JAFDXS010000059.1 GCA_018267795.1 Bacteroidota bacterium
ATAACAAACAAGGAGGTAGATTATCATGCCAACCTGGTGGTAATGCTTTTTAACCCTACCTGTGAGCATTGCCAGGACCAAACAGAATTATTCGAAAAGAACATATTCCTGTTTAAAAAATCGAAACTGCTGATGATTGCCGCCCCAACAATGGGACCTTACCTTCAAAATTTCATCACTACCTATCATACTGACCAATACCCCAGCACTATAATAGTGGGGCTGGACAGCAACTCAACTATCGATAAAACTTTTCGCTATGAGTCGCTGCCACAAATAAATATATATGACGCTGACAGGAAACTGATAAAAGTTTTTTCAGGCAACAGGCCAATTGATTCATTAAAAAAATACATACAATAATATATGGCGCCACGTAAGGCGCCTTTTTTAATTTAGCACCCACTATATGCTGCGAAATATACTTATGGTCCTTTGCTTGCTAAGCACTACAAACAGTCAGGCACAAAAACACTCGAAAAAGGATTATAAAACGATAGGAAAGCCACTACCACAACTTAAAATAGTAACGCTTGATGGCAAGACAATAACGAACAAGGACCTGAATAACAAAGCTAATCTTGTGGTAATGTTATTTAACCCTATCTGTGAACACTGCCAGGACGAAACCCAGCTGCTGGAAAGCAATATTGCTCTTTTTAAGCAGTCCAAATTATTAATGATTACGGCACCTATGATGGGCTCTTATCTCAAGACCTTTGTAGACAACTATCACATAAGCCAGTATTCAAAAAACATAATGATAGGCCTTGACAGCGGCTCCACTATCAACAACCTGTTTACTTATGAGCCCTTGCCACAGCTAAATGTATATAACGCAAAACGGAAGTTGATAAAAGTGTTTTCAGGCAATACATCCATCGATTCATTAAAACCATATATACAGTAAATAATAAGGACGCTAAAAGTTTTTTAGCGTCCTTACTCCCTCACTCTACTCAATTAGAAAGAACTAAGCCAGGCTTTGCTCTTTTACATACTTTTTTATTTTCCGTACATAGTCATAATAACCCGTCTGCATCCTTACCAGGAAGATAGCCAATATAATAAGAGCTATACCTGATAACGTATATGTAAACATTGAAAACTCCTGTCTTCCAAACACATAAAAACAGAGGGCTCCAAGTAACATAAATGAACAGAAGAAAATAACAATAGTAGGACCGCCTGAATCAATTTCGCGCATTTTAGAATTAATTACGACTTGGGTTTTATCGCCCTTGTCTTTAAGCTCCACTCTTGTAATAGGTAAAGACTTAATATCCTTAATCTGCTCGGCATGTGGGAAAATCTTTATAGCATGGTCCTTCTCTGAAACCTCAAAATCTAAATTGTGAACAGTGACATGTTTGCCAATGAGCCGATCTTTTATTTGGTCGGCTGACATAGTAGAGTGATAACGAAATGTTCTTGAAAAAATCATAGGCTACGATTTATTAATGAACAAAGAACTTGTTACTTGTAAGTTACACACATTCCATTGTAATATCTATGAGATCGCGGAATGCAATAGAACTTATTCTACATATATAGACGTATTTATCAACAAAAAGGATAGTAAAAAATCAACTTTTTATAGTTAATTATTTGCTAAACAGCAGAATATCAATATTTTCTATTCGTAATGCAATGACAAACAAAAATGTGGATAAAAAACGGTCTTTATTTATGGCCTATCATTTGATAATACTGCTCTACCATGCTACGATAGTATGGTTTTAGCTGTGGCGGTACTGTCTTATAAACCTCGAGTAGTTGCTTCTGATCCAGCATATATTTCTGCAATTCAGGTGGTACGGGCCTGCTAATTTCCTGCGCTGTATGCGATGAACGTTTGTCGTCCTGCTCCTGCTCGCGAATGGCTTTCTGGGCTTCCAGCAGCTTTGTCAATATTTCCTTCTGGCGCATTTGCATTTCTGAACTCAGACGTCTGTTCACAAGATCAGTTTCATTCTTGTCCATCTGTTTTTGTATATCCTGTAGCTCGTGGCTATTGCCCATGCCTTTACTATTGAGCAGGCTACTGAGCTCCTGCAGTTGCCTGCGTATGGCAGCCTGCTGCTCCGCAAAGCGTGCTAATTGCTCGGCATCACCATATTCGTTTTGTTGTCCGTTATTACCAGATGGGCTACCCTGCCCATTATTGCCCTGCTGACCCTGGCCCGGCTTGTTGCCCTGGCCTTTTTGCATCATGCCCTGCATACCATTACCCAATTGCTGCTGCTTGGTAATAATATCAGACAATTGTTGCCCTGTACCTGGCTTTGGCGTTTTGCCGCCAGGGTTGTTACAACTTCCTTTACCTCCTTTTTGTGCCTGTGCCTGCATTTGCAGCAGGTTAGAAAGCATTTCATTCAGCATTAGCGCCAGGTTATTGGTATGTGTCATTACATATTGCTGGCGGGTTACAGCATCGCTTATGCGGCGATTTTCAAGGTCATCTACAGCCGTGCCCATGTTTTGCTCCAGTTCTGTAGTTTCTTTGTTTACAGTAGGCGCCAGTTTTACAAGACGTTTGCTAAGCTTATAAAGGCTATCCCTTATCATGATGGAATTATCATGCAGCCTGTTTTGCTCCTGTTGATTGGTAAGGTAAGTTTGGCTTGCCGGTGATGTTTGCTCTACACTCTTCATCAGGTCTTCCTGATCAAATGAAAGGCGTATAAGATTGGTGAGTATCTGGCGTACCGCGCGTATGTCGAGCTCTATCTGCTTCATATCCATGCCGCTGGCCTGTTGGCGCAGTGTGGCTGCCATATCCTGTAGGTTCTCTGCTGCCTTGCTTTCAGATTCGCTCGCTTTTTTCTTATCGTCGCCGCCCAATTGCTGCTCGCTTTTATCCATATTTCCTGCAGCATCCTTTGCACTCTTTTTAGCATCATCCAGCGATTGCTTTTGCTCCAGCTTGTCGTTTAGCTGCTGCATTTCTTTCATATCGCCTTGCATGGCTTTATTTAGCTCGTTCTTTATATCCTTCTGGTCTTTAGCTAATGATTGATTATCCTTCTTTGCCTGCTCGGTTTGTGCTTTCAGGTCTGTTTCTTTTTTAGCCAATTCATCCATTTTATTGGCCATATCTTCCATGCGCATCTGCATTTCCATCTTCTGCATGAGCTCCTGCATGCGTTGCAGGTCCATATTAAAGAGCTTATTTTCCTGCTGCATTTGCTGCATTGCCTGGAAGGCATTGTCTTTATTCAGCTTCTGCATTAGCTCCTGCAGCTTCTTCATTTGCTCCTGCAGTTCTTTATTCAGCAGATTGTCCAGCTGCTTCTCCATCTCATTCTGCTTCTCCTTCAGGTCATCGCTATACTGTTTCTGCTCGCTTTGTTTCTTCTGTTCTTCAAAACGCTTCTTCGTGTTCTCAAGCTGATTCTGCACCTGCTGTTGTTTCTGCATCATCTCTTGCAACGATTGCTGCTGCTCCCAATCCATCTTATCACTCTGCAGCATTTTACTCTGCATGTCTTTGTATTCGCTTTGCAACTGTTGCGTTTTCTGCGCGCTATTGCTGAGGCTTGAATTTATTTGCTGGGAATTTGCGTTGATGGCCGAATCTACCTGCTTGGCATCATACATGCGATATTCCATTACCTCACTTCTCGATGCTTTACTTCCATGTACCCCATCATTGTCCCAGGCTTCTATGTAATAGCTTAAGCGCTGACCCGGCTGCAAAAAAAGATTTTGCACATCAAAATAGTATTGGAATGCAGTAAGCGCACCGGGCGTAGCTTTTAGTACTACACTTTTGTGCGACAGTACTTCCCTCTTGTCATTACTTATCTCATAATGGAACAATACGCGGCTAATACCATAATCATCCCCGGCAGAACCATTCAGTAATATCTGACTGCCTGATACGGTGTCCCTATGCTCCTGCACTTGTATTACCGGGTATTGATCGGGAATTACCTGTACCTGGTAACGGTAGCTATCAACAAATGAGCTTTGCTTGTTTTGCAGTGCAAAGGTGTAATTAGTATCATTCATAAAACGATACTGGTAGCCAAACATTGATGCACTCTTTGGTAATGCTATTGCAGCACCATCACCAAAGCGTAGTGTTGCTGCATCAGTATGCTCCGCTACAAAAGCCCATGTCACTTTAGTGCCTACAGGCAATGTCATATCGCCCAGGCTGTTGCGCAGCTCATCTTTCTTTCCCGTATAATCCGGGTAATCTATCTGCACTTTAAATGCTTTCAGTACCGGTTTTTGAACAACAGCCAGTGTATAAGTTTCTGAATAAAATCCTGCAGCAAACAAACGGAAACTAACAGGTTCGGTTACGTTTTTAAAAGTGTATTGAAAGCTATGCTTTTCCAGCACCTGCATAGGCACTTTATCTGCCCCCATTTCCAAATACATTTCATCAGGCAGTGCATTCCCCGTCACTTCTACTTTCAATATGTAGTCGTTATTGCGTACTGCCTTCAGGGGCATGGTGGTGATAATGAATTTGAATGGCGCCGGCTTTTCAAATGTTCTTGTTGGCTGCAGCAAACGTTCTGATGCATCGCGAAAAACATTAGGCGCAGCCACTAATATGAAAATACCAACCAGCAATAAAGGCAACAGGTAAGGCAGATATTTCCTGTTCTTTGAGAAGTCTATTGCAGCGCTTATTGGCACTACTGATAATTGTTTGGCTTTCTGGTCTATACTTGCTTCTATCAGTTCAATACTGCTATTGGGATCTACCTGCCTCCTCAGTTGCAATATATTCAGCAGCTTATCACTTATTTCCGGAAAGTGGCGACCTACTATATTTGCTGCCTGCTCATGAGAAATGATTTTACCCAGCCGCGTCATTTTGGTAAGCGGAATTACAACCCATATCACTAACGACACAATACCCGCAGCAACAAAAAGAGATACAATGCTCACGCGCAACCATACCGGCATATATAAAAAATATTCGCCTACACTAACCGCCAGTATATAAAACAATAAACATATCAGGAAAATAAGCGACCCGCGAATTACCTGGTTTGCATAATATTTACGTATAAAAGCATCTAATCTCGATATCAGCCGGTCGTAATTACTCATACTATTACCTCTTACGCAATTTAATGGAAAATATTGTGATACGAACAGTTGCTACGTATATGTAAATTTGCGCTTAGATTGGAGTTTTGATATGATGCAATTGTACCCGGCCCATGCCGCTGAAGCTTTAGAATTTAATAAGATCTGTCAGTTACTAAAACAGAAATGCCGCACCGACGCTGCCCGCGAACGGGTTGAGGCGTTGCGTTTCCATACCCATATTAATTACGTGAAACTGGCACTTCTTGAAACCAGCGAATTTAAACTGATACTGGAGAGTGCGGATTACTTCCCTAATGACTACACGCGTAATGTTCAGAAAGAGTTAAAATTACTGGCAGTAACAGGGGCGGTACTTAGTGGCGAGCAATTACTGGCTTTAAGGCAACTGGCTTTTAATACACGCGATATATTAGTTTGGTTCAAAAAAAACAACGAACTATTCCCTACCCTGCGTGCATTGTCAGAAAATGTAACTTATGAAAAAGAGATAAATACAATAATCTCTTCGGTAGTAGATGATGCAGGCACCGTAAAAGACACTGCCTCCCGCGAGCTTTCGCAGATACGTTCACGGCTAGCCTCACTAAGACAGGAATTAAGAAAAGCATTTGAAGGGGTATTAAGAAAGCATAACAAGCAAGGTTATCTCGCTGATATATCAGAAGGCTTTCTGAATGGACGACGTGTACTGGCAGTATTGGCTGAGTACAAAAGAATAGTGAAAGGCATTCTTCATGGCGAAAGCGATTCGCAGCAGACCGTATTTATAGAACCGGAAGAAACCATAGGCCTGAGCAATGAAGTATTTTCCCTGGAAAGAGCAGAAGCTAAAGAAATTCAGCGCATACTTGCACAGACTACTGCTACACTATCTCAGTATCACCCGCAACTGGATGCATATTATGAGCTTGTAGGCCTTTATGATTTTATCCGCGCTAAGGCACTCCTGGCTATAGACATGCAGGGCAATATGCCGCAGCTAAGCCCGCATCCCGCTATCAATCTTATTAAGGCAGTTCACCCGCTCCTTTATTTGCACAATAAACAAAATAACAAACCTACCATACCGCTTAATATAACACTCGATCGCAATAGCCGTATTCTTGTCATTAGCGGACCGAATGCCGGGGGCAAAACGGTA
Organism: Bacteroidota bacterium; assembly: GCA_018267795.1. Classification (GTDB taxonomy): domain Bacteria; phylum Bacteroidota; class Bacteroidia; order Chitinophagales; family Chitinophagaceae; genus SZAS-30. Next base: position 6,221 of record JAFDXS010000059.1, read on the forward strand.
TCTATGAAGACCGTTGGCCTGATTCAGCTAATGGCCCAGGCCGGATTATTGGTGCCGGTAGATGAGTATTCTGAGATAGGTATATTTAAGCAGCTAATGATACACATTGGCGACACACAGTCTATAGAGCATGAGTTGAGCACTTACAGCGCACACTTGCGCGACATGAAGTATTTCATGGACTATGCCAATGGCAAAACCTTGTTCTTTATCGATGAGCTTGGTAGTGGCTCAGACCCTAACCTTGGCGGCGCATTTGCCGAAGCTATAGTGGAAGAGCTGGCATCTAAGCACGCATTAGGCATTATCACTACCCACTACCTCAACCTAAAGGTAATGGCCGGTAAAGTACCCGGCATTGTAAACGGCGCTATGGCTTTCGACGAGGCAAAGCTGGAGCCCTTATACCAACTAATTGTTGGTAAGCCGGGCAGTTCCTACACATTTGCCATTGCACAGCGCAGTGGCTTATCTGCCAAAGTAATAGAGCGTGCCCGGCAGCTCACCCAGCGCGAGCACTTTAGGCTGGATAAAATGCTACACCAGACGGAGCAGCAGTCAGTGCGCTTGGGTGACAAGGAAAAAGAACTGGATAAGCTGCTGAAAGAAAATGAAAAACTAAAAAAGAACTACGAAGTACTGACAGACAAAGAAAGAATAAAGCAGGAACACCAAACCCTGCAACTGCAAAACAAAATAAAGAAGGAAGAACTTGATTACCTCCGTGATATGGAGCGCAAATTCAAGCAGATAATACAAGACTGGAAGAAAACTGAGAATAAACAGGAAGTGATAAATGCCGCAGAAAATGTGCTCTTTAAAAAGAAACAGATACAGGTAAATGCTGCAGCCGCTAAAAAAGCCGACAAAAATTATGACGTATTAGGTGGCGAAGCCCATCCCGGCGACCTGGTAAGAAATAAAACCAACCACCAGGTAGGCACAGTAGCTGAGGTACGCGACAAACGCGCAATAGTAACTATAGGCCGTATGCCCTTCAACGTGGATCTGGATGAATGGATAGTGGTAAGAAGGAAAGAGAAGAAGTAGTCTAGATAAGTGCTGTGCTTAATAGCACAATTACTGTAGCAATTAAAGCAAACAAACCATAAACCAGAGATAACATAGAGGAATACAATATTGATTTAACCCAACCGATATTGTATACATTCTTCAATGCCGCTACTATATATACATAAATACACGAAAACGCCACTAAGGAAATCCAATTAGAGTAGAACGGCAAAAATGTAAATAAAAGTATACTAAAGCTAAACGAATGTACATGTAATGAAAAGATGGCGTGATGTACAAATAGCAATTGCTTTTTTCTTATAAAAAACAATTTTAGCATAACAGCCATTAGCGGAATTAAGAAAAAGAAAACTTTTGGAAATTGGTGAGAAAACTTCTCACCAAACTCTTCAGCCATCTTTTCATTGTGTTCTATATCCTGTAATTTGTTTCCTGTCGAACGAAGTTTTAAAGCAAACGATTTACTTGTGCGTACTTTAGATAATGGTAATGACTTTGCAAATCCCTTTGCGAATGAATCTATTTTAGCTTCATGTAGGGAGTCTTCAATTCTTTCCCTTTGTGTTTGATATGTCCGCTTTTCTGCACCGGTAATATTAATTAAGCTCATGGCTATAAAAAACACCGCACTAATAAATATATACAACGATACAGGTGGTATATACCGCATGCGTTGCTTCTTCCAATACGCTGTCGTAAGCTTACCTGGACTAAACCATAAAGCCCTTAATGTCTTCCAGAATTTAGAATCATAATGAAAGTAATGCCCGATAAAATGCATTACCAATCCCCAAAAGGAGTCATTATGCAAATGAGTTTCCTGTCCGCATTCCGAACAATAATTCTTTTCAGCTACTGAGCCGCAATTTGGGCAAATGATAGTTTCGGTTGGCGTGTGTGACATAGAAGTCACGAAAAATAACAATTGGTCTTCGAAAAGAGAAATTATATTTCTATAACATGCTCTTTACCAGGCTTCCAAGCTTTTTTAGCGCTTTATCTATTTCAGGCTTCCATTGCATGCCGTAGCTAAGGCGCATACAGTTTTGATACCTGTCCTGCAGTGTAAAGATGGTACCTGGCGCTATACTTATTTTATGCAGCATCGCTTCCCTATACAGTTGGTATGTATCTATCTTTCTATCTAGTTCCACCCACATTATAAAGCCCCCCCTTGGTGTACTCACTTTAGTATTCTCAGGAAAATATTCGCCTATCGCACGCATAAATTGCAGGCTATTCGCGTGCAGTGTTTGCCTCAGCTTTCTTAGGTGGTCTTCATATCTGCCTGTAGCCAGAAAGTTGGCAATTGCAGCTTGTTGTGCAGTCGCCGTGGTAATGCTGTGATAAAGTTTGAGTCTTTTTATTTTGTCCATGTACTTGCCGGGTGCCACCCAGCCTACTCTATAGCCGGGAGCAAGCGTTTTAGATATAGAGCTGCACCACAGCACATTACCTTCTTCATCAAAGCTCTTACAGGTACTGGGCCTTTTCTTCCCAAAGTACACGTCTCCATACAGGTCATCCTCTATCAGCGGCACACCATGAAAAGACAAAAGCTTCACCATCGCTTCCTTTTGCTCATCAGGCATACAATAGCCCAGCGGGTTGCTAAAGTTGCTTACAAAGAAGCAGGCCTTTATATTATGTTTCTGTAATGCTTTTTTCACATCATCGGGGTCCACACCTGTTTCAGGGTCTGTAGGTAATTCCAGTATTTTCAGGCCTATACTTTGCGCAAAGCGCAGCACACCAAAATACACAGGGCTTTCCACAGCTATTGTATCACCTCTTTGCGCCAGCGCCATCAGGCAGTAAGAGATGGCATTCATACAGCCCGCCGTTGTTACCAGGTCATTTGGTTGTAATTTACCGCCCCATGTCATAGACCATCTTGCCACTTGTCGCCGCAATAGTTCGTTACCATGTATCTGCTCGTACGATGTGCCACTTGCCGGCAGGTCACGCAATGCCTGCATCATCGATTTATTTAATCTTGCAAGCGGCAATATTTCAGGTGCCGGTACGCTCAGTGAGAATCTTGTCACGCCCTCCATTGCAAAATCATCATATACTTCTGTTATAATGGCTTCTACATTTTTTGCCTTAGTTGTTTGCAGTGGATTGCTTTTTTCTAGCTTATGTGGAAAGCGCGTAGGATTAAACCGCAC
>JAFDXS010000005.1 GCA_018267795.1 Bacteroidota bacterium
GGTGCAGTACTATACCCTTACTTTCACCCGTAGCGGCGCGCACGCCGATATTCGCGATTTCATGAGCAGCACCACCATCATTCAATCCCTGGCAAATATGCTGGTAAAGGAAAAACTGGTGCAAAACGGTAAAGTGAATGATGCAGAAGTGAAAAGGTATATCGATGCAAATCTTGGGTTTTCCACTACCACCTATGGCGATAGTACCCAAAAAGAACTGGCCGATAATACAAAAAGTGAATATGATACCCTTACAGGAACTATTTCCATGCGCGAGGGTTTTATTTATTACAATCAGCAATCTATCGGTACCTACCAAAAAACAGATATAGATACAGACCTTGTTTTAGTACAGGTATATGCGCCTAATCGTCAAAAGGTAGCTGAAGTAACGCATGCTGCCGGCGATGCCGACTGGGCCATCGTTACCGTAGTGGACCAGGAGCGCAAAACCCTGAAGTATGATGCTGACAAGCCACTGGAAAAACTTTTTATGTACCTGTTAAAGAAAAAATATCTATAAGCACTTCACTATCTGCTATAGATGATGCATATTCCCGGGCTGATTGTCTAAGGCTTATATTTCGTACTTTTGTCGCCACCTTTTTCTATTGTCCATGTGGCATCGCATAGCCGCCTTCATCATTAAGTTTCGCATACTACTGCTCGTTCTTTTATTGGCAGCAACTGCTGTAATGGGGTATTTCGCTTCAAAAGTTGAGCTCAGTTACGAATTTACCAACGCAGTACCTACTGATAATCAAAAGTATATAGATTATCAAAACTTCCGCAAACAATTCGGTGAGGATGGCAATCTCATGGTGCTGGGTGTGCAAACAGATAAGTTTTTTACCAATCCTTTTTTCAATGACTATACAGTACTGGTAAAAAGAATCGAGAAAATTAAATCGGTTGAAAATGTATTAAGTGTTCCTACCGCCATCACCTTGGTAAAAGATACAGCAGAGAAAAAACTTAATCCGGTACATATTGCAGGCAATCCTCCTATTACAGATGTAGATAGCGTAAAGAGAGCATTCTTTAATCTTCCGTTTTATCGGGGCTCTTTATACAATCCGCAAACGAATGCTTACTTAATGGCTATCAGTATTAATAAGCAGGTGCTGAACTCTAAAAACCGTTCAACAGTAATAGGGGCTATTTTAAATGCTGCAGATTCGTTTGGCAATGCGCATAACATTACCATGCATTATTCAGGCCTCCCGCTCATACGCACGGAAATGGCTAATAAGGTGCAGAAGGAAATGCGCATGTTCCTCATACTGTCATTTTTGCTTACCGCCATTATACTTGCTTTGTTCTTCCGCTCTTTCATGACGGTGCTGGCTTCTATGCTGGTGGTAGGTATAGGTGTGGTATGGTCTGTAGGTACTATAGTATTGCTGGGCTACAAGATTACATTGCTCACAGCGCTTATACCGCCGCTTATAGTGGTAATAGGCATCCCCAACTGCGTTTATTTTCTTAATAAATACCACTCAGAGTATCATAAGCACGGCAACAAAACTAAAGCGCTCATGCGTATGGTGGACAGGATGGGTATCGTTACTCTTTTCACCAACCTTACCGCAGCTATAGGTTTTGGCGTATTTTACTTTACCAAGAGCGTGTTGCTCAAAGAGTTTGGCCTGGTAGCAGGGCTCAATATCTTTGCAATGTTCTTTATATCGCTCATTTTCATTCCTGCGCTATTCAGTTATCTGCCGCCGCCGAGGGGCCGCCATACACAATATCTTAGCAGTGGCTGGATAAATAGGTTGCTCACTGCCATTACCAATTGGGTGTTTGGGCATCGTGTATGGATATATGGTTTTACAATAGCTATTTGTGCGTTCTCTATTATAGGTATTATGCGTTTGCATAATGAAGCTCACATTGTAGATGACTTGCCAAAATCCGATAAAGTTTACCAGGATCTTGAATTCTTTGAGAATAATTTTCGGGGGGTAATGCCTTTGGAGATAATGATAGACACCAGGAAGAAGTATGGTGTTATGAAGTTGGATGTATTGCAAAATATGGATAGCCTTACTCGTTATCTCAAGCGTTTCCCGCAAATTGGTCAAACGCTTTCTATTACTGACGGTATCAAATTTGTAAGGCAGGCGTATTATGATGGAGATAGCAGTTATTACGGTCTGCCTACAGACAATTATGATGCACTTTTCCTTCAGCCTTACCTCAAGACGAAGGGTGATGCAAGTGCCAGCAACAACATGTTTACAAAGTTGCTCAAATCGTTTTTAGATAGTAATCGACAAAAAGTTCGTATTAGTGTAAATATGGCAGATATTGGTTCCAAACAATTACCAATATTAATGGATAGCATCCGCCCAAGGGCGTATCAGCTTTTCGATAGTAATAAATATACAATCACCTTTACCGGCACCAGCATAGTATTTCTTGAGGGCAGCCGTTTCATTATAAATAGCCTTAGAGATAGTCTTATACTGGCCTTCATTATCATATTTGGTTGTATGCTGGCCTTGTTCCGCTCATGGCGCATATTGCTTATTTCAGTCGTAGTTAATATAGTTCCGCTGCTCATCACTGCAGGCATTATGGGCTGGATGGGTATCCGCATCAAGCCATCTACTGTGCTAGTATTTAGTGTAGCACTTGGCATCACTATAGATGTTACTATCCGTTTCCTGGTCAATTTCAAGCAAGAGCTTTCTTGGCATGATGATAGTATAGCCGCAACAGTAAGGCGCACCATACACGATACGGGCTTGAGTATCATATACACATCGCTCATCCTCATTGCAGGTTTTGGTGTCTTTATACTATCAGAGTTCGACGGTACTAAATCACTTGGCTATCTCACATCTATGACGCTGTTCCTGGCTATGGTTACCAACCTCACCTTGCAGCCGGCATTACTGATGTGGATGGATAAAATTGTAGTAAAAAAGAATTCTTCGGCAGACTTTTTGCTGGATGATGAACCGGAGATAACTGACGAAGGTCAGCCTCAGGAATAGGCTATTTTTTATTTTTGCATCACAAACAGAGTAGATTATGCATTTCGATAAAATAAAGAATAAGGGGCAGGGCAGGTTGTTTCAGAGTGAGTTTATGGAGACTATGACTAAAACGCACCCAATAGTCATATACAGCATGTATTTCCCTGTTATCATCTTCATGCTTTACTATGGCATTGCCTACAAGGGCATGGGTGGCTGGCATGAGGTATTACTCTTCATATTAGGTGCTCTTTTCTGGAGCCTGTTCGAATATATCATGCACCGCTACATCTTCCACATGATAGTGGAAAGCCCCCGTGCTAAAAAGTTTGTGTACACTATGCATGGCGTCCATCACGAATTTCCCCGCGACCAGGAACGTCTGTTCATGCCACCGGTACCAAGCATCATCGTAGCAAGTCTCATATTTTTCATTATGCATTCGCTCATGGGTATGCATTCATTGGCCTTCTTCCCCGGCTTCCTGTTTGGCTATCTTGTTTATGGTTCTATGCATTTTGCCATACACGCTTTTGCACCACCAGCCTTCATGAAAGCGCTATGGCGCAATCACCACCTGCACCACTACAAGGTGCCTGAAAAAGGTTTTGGCGTAAGCTCAGTACTATGGGATGTGGTTTTCCGCACCGTACCCAGGAAAGAAGAAGCGTAAGAAAAAAATAATCATCATGGGTGTATTGTTATTAAGATTTTAGGTACTTTTAAGCACCTTAAAAATTATACATCTTATGAAAAAATTATTCTTAGGCATACTATGCCTTCTTTTCTGCATTTCTTTGTGCACAAATGCCCAAACCTTTAACAACAAGTATACTTACACTGATTTTAGTGGTACTGTTTTTGGTATACCGCGCGATCTTATTAGTTCTGGCGGCGGCACCATGGCTTTAGGGAAACTTACTACAAGCGCCCCGCCATACTACCCCAATTTCTTCTTGCAACAAACAAATGATTCCGGCACACTAATCACTCTTCTTACAGCATACTTCTATAGCACCACAGGTACAACCGTAACACTGGAGGCACAGAAAGTTTTAAAAAATGTAAATGGTTATTATATAGTTGCCGGGTACATAGGCAGTTCAGTAAATAGTATCCCTACTAATCCTTTTGTTGCAAAAATCAACCCATCAGGCGCTGTTGTATGGGCCTACGGGTATAATACAAATACTAAACTGCCACCAAACAATTTTGTAGACACTGTCTCCCGCGTGTGTATAGTTGATAATGTAGATAGCCTTGGTAATCCTGTTTATATCGTTTCAGCGCCAAGTAATGAAAGTATTACCTCTGCCTTCCCATCAGATGCTTACATTAATATTTTCAAAATTGACGATAACGGAAATTTAGTGTGGAACTTTAAATACTTCCCTGCAGGCCGCTCAAGTGCACCATATGCCACACTGAAGGAAGCGCCAAGCACTCTTATAAAAATATCAGATAATTCTTATTTTATTTCTGGCCGTCGTGACGAAATAGGCAGAACTGGAGCTGACAGTACTTCAATGTTCCTTATGATGTTTGATAATAATGGTAACATCACTAAGAGCTATAGAAAATTTGGGCTTAATAACTCAAGTTTAGAACTGCAGGATGCAGCTTTCTATTCAGATTCAATTTATATTGTTTATAAAATTAATAACCAAAGGCTTATTGCTAATCCACCATATGGTTTAATAGGAATAACTAATGTCGATTTAAATCTGACACACCTTTTTACCAAATATTATAACTATCCTGGGGCATCTTATCTGTACGGATCCAGCATAAAGGCGACTTCCGATAATCATTTCGTAATTGGATGTGTTGCAGAGGAAAATTCAGGAGCTACGCCCGCCAATGCCATTCTTAAGATTAGCCCTGATGGCACCCCCGTATTCTTTAAAAAATATAATTGGTTAAGTCAAACGTCTACGAATCAAAGAAAATATATAGTACGTAAAGGAACATCACCATTCGAAACATATACGTTACTAAGTGATTTTAATAGTGGTTTTTCAAGTGTCAGATTATTGACAACAAATCAGAGCGGTGTTGCCTGCGGAGAATTAGACACTTTTATTAGTGCAACCAAAGTAGCTCCTTCACAAGTGATCATCTCATACACAAAAATGGGATATTTTGGCAAATTTACCGTCCCGCTTACCGCTGATTCACTTTTTTCAAATCCTACCCCTTGCGATACATCTAATCCCGGACATAAATCACCTGACGCATATGTTATGGATAATAATGAATTAAAGGTTTATCCTACATTGTTTTATGAATCAGGTGCAAAAAAAGTATATTTTGAATTATATTCTAATGAGCGCTCCAGGATGACAGTACGCCTGTTTTCAATTGATGGAAGAAAATTGTTTGAGGGAAATCTTTCTGTGGCAATGGGAACAAATAAAATTGCCTGCGATTTTCCGGCACTCCAACCCGGAAATTATTTTATTACTACTTCGGGTCAGGATGTTTCATTTAATAAGTTGACGCGGATAACTGTACAATAAGAGAAAAACGGGATGCTATAGCATCCCGTTTTTTTTAAGCGAGCGGAAGACGAGATTCGAACTCGCGACTTTCAGCTTGGGAAGCTGACGCTCTACCAACTGAGCTACTTCCGCTTTTTGCGATCACTAAGATAGGGAAATAATCATTTTCAGCATTGTGAGACAATATAGTATTGTTCTTCAAGGTTGGCATCCAAGCCTATCTGCACAATGAAACATTGAATTCAAAAATGTGCATATCTTTTTTTGGATTCGCCTCAGTGGCAATTGTACCTTGCATAGGTTATATTCTGCACCAAAGAATATTACAAGCTCTTTGACATACTGTAAACCCAATATATAACGCTAAATAAGTCTGCATTCATCTGCCCTTATATCATTCCAAAGACCCCTCCGAAATCCCTTGGAGAAAATTTCCGCCACACCGGAAATTCTGCCTGAAAGCCTTACCTACATTACTTATTAATAAAAATCCTAACGGAAAAAACCGGAAATTTACCGGTAAAAACAGGCATTTATATAAGCTCCTGCAGCAATACTTCCAGTTCCGATATTATCATAGCGGTAGCGCCCCATATTATAGTGCCGTCTTCCAGCTCGTAGGCTTTTACTTGTCTTATCACACCAGGTACTGCGGGTGACACTACGTCCGTTACTGTTTTTCGGCTTTCATGCAGCAGTGTGCTTAGGGGCACTTCCATTACATAGGCTACTTCCTGCTTGCTCAGGTTATATTGGGGCCGTTCTTTAGCATAGCCCACATACGGATAAACATTGAAATTGCTCACAGGTATATACAATGGTGTCAGCCCGCCTAGTATATCCACTTCGGCAGATAATATGCCTACTTCTTCCTGTGCTTCGCGCAGGGCCGTAGCCCGCAGGTCAGCATCATATTGTTCCTGCCGCCCACCGGGAAAGCTCACCTGCCCGCTATGTGCCCCTTTATCTTCCATACGTTTCATCAGCAGCACATTCAGCTCTTCTTGAAAATGGAATAGTAATACAAGCACAGCACTTGCCCGCGCATTTGCCGGCACCTCGTTAGGCATAGGCACCACGCGGGCTGCCATCCGCTCCTGTGCGCTCAGCCCCGGCAGTGGCTGCTGCAGGCGCTCACGTAGTTTATTTAATATATCTGCTGCTTCCAATTAGTTATTATTGCTGGTCTGCTTCCGCATTTTTAAAGAAGCTCAATGCACCCGATGGGCACTGGGTCACTTGATTTATTATAGCGGCACTTTCTGCTCCATCTATCGTTATCCAGGGGCGTTTCTGGTAGTCAAATACCGTCGGCAGCCCCTTCCAGCATTTGGTAGCATGCTTGCATAGCTGTGGTTGCCATACTATGGTTATTTCGCCATTAGTATAGTGCTTCGTTGTTTGGTCTTCGCTCATAGTATTTATTCTTTGCCAGAGGTCGGCTGCATGGCATCCCAGCGTTGCTGCATTTGCTGCATAATGTCCAGTTGCAACTGAAACAACTCTGCTGTGTTTCTATGCTGGTGTATCAGCAGGTGGTCCAGCTTCTTATGCAATAGCCGCACCTCGGTTTCTGCCTTCAAATTTACCTTAAAATCGTATTCCGCACGCTCCCTGTCAGATTCCGATTGGCGGTTCTGGCTCATCATGATTACCGGTGCCTGCAAGGCCGCTATACAGGATAGCGCCAGGTTCAGCAATATAAAAGGATATGGATCGAAGCCTTTGTTCCTCAGTAAAAATACATTTACACCCATCCATATTATTAGTATGGATACAAAAATGATGATAAATGTCCAGCTGCCACCAAAGGCAGCTATCTTATCTGCCAGGCGTTCAGCAAGGCTTATTGGCTTGTCAGATGGGTCATAGTTTATCGGCTGTAGTGCATCCTCTTCTTCAAAGCGCTCACCTATCTTGCTTTTCAGGCTTTGGTGTTCCTTACTTTCTTCTTCCGATAGGCCATTTATATAGTCCCGTAGCAACCCTGTAAGTGCATTAAACGAAATGAAAGCCTCATCATCCATTTCATTCTCATTATCGGCCTGCTTTATATACTTACGCAATGAGGAGCGCAGGTCTTTTAATTGCAGACCTTGCCCCTCGTTATAGCTTTCGCCGCTTACAATACACTTACGTTGCATGTATCCATCCGGATAAAAAGTATGCCATTATGCATAACTTATGCAGTCATAGGCACTTCCAGCAGCAGCACGTCGCTTGTTTCATCAGCACTTATAGTCACTTCGTCTGTATTCCACAGGCCCAGCGCGTCTCTTTTATTTAGTGTCTGTTCACCAATAGTCACATTGCCGTTTATTACAAAGGCATACAATCCGTGATCTTTACTGTGCAGCTTGTGTGTTATACTTTTCCCTTTCTCCAGTGTAGTGCGGTATATCCACGCATCCTGGTGTATTTTCAGGCCTTCGTCATTATTATCAATAGGCGATACCAGTGGCTGCAGCTTATTCACTCGTTCTTCAGCAGGGAAGACCTTCTGGTCATAGCGCGGTGTCACATTGCGTTTGTTAGGGAATATCCATATCTGCAGCAGGTTCACTGCTTTGTCTTTATTATGGTTGTACTCGCTGTGTTCTACACCTGTGCCTGCGCTCATCACCTGCACTTCATTTGGGTGTATCGCCTGTTTGTGGCCCATGCTGTCTGCGTGCTCCAGCGCGCCATCCAGCACTACGGTTATTATTTCCATGTTGTCATGCGGATGCCTGCCGAAGCCGGTGCCACCTGCCACTATATCATCGTTTAGCACGCGCATAGCGCCAAAGTGTACACGGGATGGATCATGATAGCCTGCAAAACTAAATGTGTGGCGGGCGGTAAGCCATCCGTGATTTGCCTTGCCCCGGCTGTCTGCTGCATGAAAAACTGTATTGCTCATAAAATTGATTTTATTTGGTTAATTAATGTACCTACATCAATTGTATGCAAATCAAATGCCTGAATTATTTACCTGACAAAACTGCGGTAATTGCTGTTAAAAATCCAACCTAAAGTTGCCTATTAAGTGTCTAAATAGCAATTAATCACTAAATTGGCTAAAATTTTACATCAATGCACAAATTCTATAAAGGCGTATCAGTTATATGCATTTCCCTGTTTGCTAATGCCGCACATGCACAAATGTCAGGTTTTCCGCAAAGGCAAATGTTACCACCGGGAAGAAGCTATGATACCGCCCGACGTAAAGATGCAAACGGATGGGAATTTGTTCAGGTAAAAAATCCTGAAACACAGGTACTTGTATCAGAGGGTACCTTAAAGAATGGGATAAAGGAAGGCAGCTGGGTAGAATATTGGGAAACAGGTTTCCCTATGAATATTACCAACTATTATAATGACAAAAAGGTAGGCCCATCTACCGATTTTCTGCCGAACGGATCGCTGTACAGAATTGTTTCTTACAGCAATGATATACAAGAAGGGCCGGAAAGAATATACGCACCTAATGGTGGGGCCATGCTTGAAGAAACTTATTACTCTGAAGGGCTAAAGCATGGTAAGCACACTAAATGGTTTGCCAACAGAACAAAGCAGGAAGAGGATAACTACGTGCATGGCGTGCTCGATGGCAATGCAATATGGTATTATGACAATGGCGAGAAAGCGGTAGAGTACGAATATAAAAACGGCAACCTTGATGGCAATGCCACCACCTACTTTGAGAATGGCAAGGCCAGCGACATGGGTAAATATAAAAACAACGTGCAGGCAGGTATATGGAAAGAGTTTAGCGAAAACGGCAACCTGAAAGGCGAAGGCGAGTATAATAAGGATGGCGAAAAAGAAGGAGAATGGAAGGTATATGACATGGACGGCAGCTATAAGAAGACGGTAAAATATCATAACGGAGTAGAAAAGAAATAAACTATGGCACAGAGCATACTGGTAATAGATGATGAAAAGGCTATAAGAAAAACCCTTACAGAAATACTGACCTTTGAAGGCTTTACGGTAGATGAAGCAGCAGATGGGGCAGAAGCTGTAAAAAAAATAAAGGAAAATAATTACGACTGCATACTCTGCGATGTGAAGATGCCCAAAATGGACGGCATAGAAGTATTGGAACTAACACGCGAAGAGAAGCCTGATACCCCATTCATCGTTATATCAGGGCATGGAAACATAGAAACAGCAGTAGATGCAGTGAAGAAGGGCGCATTCGACTATATATCCAAGCCACCGGATCTGAACCGGTTGCTGATTACCATTCGCAATGCAATGGATAAGAAATCGCTGGTGGCCGAAACAAAGCAACTGCGAAAGCGCATATCCCGCGGCTTTGAAATGATAGGTGAGAGCGAAGGGATACGCAAAGTAAAAGACACAATAGAAAAGGTAGCACCCACAGATGCTCGCGTACTGGTAACCGGCGACAATGGCGTAGGCAAGGAGCTGGTGGCAAGACGCATACATGAGCTCAGCAATCGCAGCAATGGCCCGCTGATAGAGGTGAACTGCGCTGCCATACCTTCTGAGCTGATAGAGAGCGAACTGTTCGGTCATGAAAAAGGCTCATTTACATCTGCCATCAAACAACGCATAGGCAAGTTTGAACAAGCAAATGGTGGTACCCTCTTTCTGGATGAAATAGGTGACATGAGCCATGACGCACAGGCGAAAATGCTCCGTGCTCTGCAGGAAGGAAAAATAACCCGTGTAGGCGGCGATAAAGAAATAAAAGTAGATGTACGTGTAGTAGCGGCCACCAATAAGGACTTGATGGAAGAGGTGGAGGCAAAGAAATTTCGCCTGGACCTTTACCATCGCCTAAGCGTGATACTGATACACGTACCATCGCTCAACGACAGGAGAGATGATATACCTATGCTGGTAGATCACTTTCTGAAAGAAATAAGCGAAGAGTATAAGCAACCCGTAAAGCAGATAGACGATGCAGCACTAAAAGCCCTGCAGGATTACAACTGGACAGGCAACATACGCGAACTGCGCAACGCCGTAGAACGCCTCATCATCCTTTCAGACAAAAACATAACAAAGAAAGATGTAGAGCAATATATCTTTCAGAAATAAAGAAATGAGATCAAAGTAAATGGGCCGCTGTGTAGCGGCCCATTTATATTAAATGCTATCCTTAGCTATTACAGTCCAATCATCGCTGCCGTGGCCTTTGTCTATCCATTTGTCCATCTGCTCAGCTACAGCGGGTATAACGAAGAGATGTGTATTACCTTTCTTGGCGCCTTCCATCATCAGACGCGCGTCTTTGCGGGCCATATTCAGTTCCCAGCTTGGCTGGTCAAATTTCCCATCGGTTATTTTCTTCAGTCGTGCAGGCACCATGGCTGCAGGGTTCCATGCCTCAAGCAGGCCCGCCACATCAGCGGCAGATATACCTTCAGCTTTACCCAGTGCCAGCGCATCTGCTATGCCGGAGGTGAGGCTCAGCAAAAAGAGATTCCCTATCAGTTTCATTCCTGCTGCTTTGCCTGTTTCACTGCCAAGGTTCATCAGCTTGCCGGTCATTTTATTTAGTTCAGGCTCTATCTTCTTTATCACTTCCTGATCGCCGGATACCAGCATAGTGCCCGTGCTATCAAGTGCATTTTGCGGCCCCATAAATACAGGCGCATGTTGGTAAGTGAAACCACGTTCTTTCCACTTCTTAGTACGCTCTACAGCACCGGCAGCCGAGGTAGTAGTATGATCTATAATAATAGCCCCGGGCTTCAATCCTGCGCTTGCCTTTTCCAGCACCTCATCTACAGTAGCATCATCCTTCAGTGTTATGTGAATAATGTCTGCATCTTTCACTGCATCTGTAATGTTTTCAAATGCTTTTGCACCATACTGCTCCAGTGCCTTAGCTTTTGCTGTAGTACGGTTCCAAACGTTTACCTGGCCTCCCTTATTGAGCATTGCCCTTACAAAATTTGAACCTAAAAGGCCCATTCCTAAAAAAGCTGTCATGGTATTTTATTTTAAACAAAAGTAAAGCCTGAATTCATTGCCCCGGATAAAAAAATGCAATAGAATGATATAAAAAAGCAAAAGCGTCTTAAAGAATATTAAGACGCTTTCAGTATCAGTTATTTATGTGTTATACGCCCACCATCAGCGGCATCAGTAGCATAAGCACTTCTTCATTTTCTGTTTTTTCTATTGGGCGGAAGATACCGGCACGTGTTGGGGTGCTAAGTTCTACTTGTATTTCTGCACCATCCATATTGCTCACCATTTCTATCATCAGGCGTGCATTGAAGGCTATTTTCATATCCTCGCCGCTGTACTGGCAGCTAAGCATTTCCTTACCCTCGTAAGAAAAATCTATATCCTGGGCGCTAAGCTGCAGGGCATTACCATTTATATCCAGCACTACCTGGTTGGTAGTTTTGTTAGCAAAGATGCTGATGCGGCGCAATGCACTGATAAAGTCATTACGGCTAACGGTGAGCCTGTAAGGATTATCAGTAGGTATTACGGCCTTATAATCAGGGAAGCGTGCATCTATAAGGCGACAGCTAAGGCTAAGACGGCTGCTGGTAACAAACAGGTGACTGCTATTATAAGACAATTGCAATTGTGTGTCATCAGCAGGCAGTGTAGCACGCAGTTGCTGCAAAGGTTTTTTAGGTACTACCAGGCCATCCTGCGCAGGGCATGAAATGTCTGTGCGACGGAACTGTACCAGGCGGTGCGCATCTGTAGATACAAATGTGATGCTATCTTTGGCCAACTCGAAATAAACACCTGTCATAGCAGGGCGCAGGGTATCTGTGCTTACTGCAAACAGTGTTTTATTTATGCTTTCAAGCAGAGCAATAGATGATATGTTGAATGAGGTAGTATCGCCCGGTGCCGGTTCTTTAGGGAAATCGTCTGCTTTTTCGCCACCAATGCGGTATTTGCCCACATCGCTTGACATTTCTATCGAAAGGTCCTGCTCGTTGATACTAAATGTGATAGGCTGCTCCGGCAAGTTTTTCAGGTAGTCCATCAGTATTTTAGATGGGATACAGATACGACCATTGCCCTGTGCATCATTTACATCCAGCTGTATGCGCATCATAGTTTCCAGGTCGGTGGCTGTAAGCGTAAGTGTATTACCCTTTAGCTCGAAAAGAAAATCTTCCAATACAGAAAGCACTGTGTTGGCACTGATAACGCCACTTATCTGCTGTAAATTTTTTAGCAAGGCTGTGGAGGTGACGATAAATCGCATTTGGAGTAGTTGTTTAGAAACAAAGATAATCGTTTAGACAAAATACATAGCGTATTGTGGATATTTAGCATTAATAGTGGAAAGATAACATTAGCAGAGCATTGAAAGCCTTGATTATCACCCACTGAAGGGATATTATATGGTGGCGGCAAGGCTACATTTGCCAAAAAAGTAAATAGATAAACTTTAGTAAACCTTTAAGTTATAAGGTAGTCTAAGGCCGGGTGGAAATACTATTTTTGTGTACAACTTTAATAAATAAAAACAAATACTCATAAGTGAAGCCGTTTCGTAATGTTTTGTTTACCGCTATGCTGGTGTTGTCTGCATTTACAGCCGTACTATATACTGCCTGTAGCAAAGTAAAATGCGGTGGTACCACCTGCCAGAACGGTGGTACTTGTGCCGAAAGTAAATGCTTGTGTCTTACAGGCTACTCCGGTAGTGACTGCGGCACCTCATGGAGCAGCAAGTTTATTGCTACTTACAACAACTGTACTAAAACCTGTTCCCCAAGCACAGGTGCCGGTACATGGCAAAGTGTAATAAGTGCCAATGGCAATAGCGGCCAGGATACGGTAGTAATATCAAATTTCGCAAATTCAAATAAAAGCATTGTGGCAGGTGTGGATAGTAACAGCCATATATATATCGATCCCACGTCCAGTTCCGGTATTATAGGTTCTGGCTCACTGTTATCAGATGGCAGTATAAGTATCAAGTTTAACGAAGGTGGCATCAATTGCTCTATGACTATGCGCAAATAGGCTGCTTTCTTTGCTAAATAATTTATCTCTTGTATACGTAAGGACTGCTTAGGCGGTCCTTACTTAATATACATTCATTATACTAGATATAATGCCTTCACTTTTAGCACAAGATTGTAATGAATAATCGATCTCCCCACTTTTTTGCAGCTTATAGGCAAAAAATTTGCACTAAAGGGCTTGAAACATTACTTTTATAGGATTAAGCATTATTAATTCACATTAATTAATATATTTAACGTCAAGAATTAAGAAATGAAAAAGACTTTTTTAGTTATAGTATTGCTTGTACTTATTGTAGAACTGGTAAGCTCCTGCAAAGTACGTTCCCGTTCTTATCATAATTACCGCGAACACCCAAAGTATAGAATCTATTAAAAACCAATATAGCCAATATTTTAAAAGCCATTCTTAATGAATATTAAGAATGGCTTTTATTTCAGGTCCTATGAGAAGGACACTTACGGAGTTTACCAGTTTCTATCTGTATTAGTTTGTTGCTGGTTATTATTGTACTCACCACTATTGTCGCTGCATGCACCTAAATCCACATTATACGCTTCAGCGTCATCATACCTTACTATAATATTGTCCTGCTGCAGTGCATAGTCTCTTCTATAGCCTTCATACGAGTTCACATTATTTTGCTGGTAGGTACCACTTGAGGTCATATCCATTTCGCTACGGGGTTGTGTGCCGCATACATGGTAGCCGTCTTCGTATTTACATATCTTGTAGTTTATGTCATACTTAGACCTGTGTGTCTTTCTTGTTTGCGCGTCTGCGCTGTAATTGATACATCCTATCATTATCAGCGCCATCAATATCTTTTTCATAATGCTTCTTTTTTAGTCGTTTTACAAATCATCTACACCCTACGATATTTAAAAGCTGTTCCAGCCTCTGTTAAAGAAATCATAATAAAAAGCCCGGGCTTGAACCCGGGCCTGTTGGACGTTAACAATGGTGATAGAGATATAGGTGGTATAAGAGATGAGCGTCGATACAAAGGTGCGGCAACATAAGTTTGCCACATAGCGTATTACTACGTATTCTTCTTCGTATTTCTACTGAATGTTATTTTTAAAAGATTGGAATAATAGCTTCCTTTTCAAATGGTTTTGCAATGAAGCCCGTTACATTTCTATTGGCCTCTACCATGCGTATGGTGCTGCGGTGGGTTACTGTGCTCACCACATATATTTGAGGTCGGCAGGCTATTGATGATCGTATGCCATCATATTTTTCCAGGAAGGAAAAGCCATCCATTACCGGCATATTCAGGTCAAGAAAAATAATTGAAGGAAGTTTATCTGCATCAGCTTTATACTGCTGCAAATAATCATAGATTTCTATACCATCGGTGAAAGAGATGAACTTGTATATAGGGTTTATTTCGCGCACATACTCCTTTATTAGTGTATGTATGGACAAATCATCATCTACAATGCAAATAATCATATTGTGGATAGCTCTATAGTTTGTTATAAAACAGAATATTAACCCAAAAAACGAATAAATATTGTCTCTAGGTCAAATTCAGCATATCCGTAAAACTATAGAACAAATGACATATCGCCAATAAATTACGTATAGATATTGCCTATATCCGTTTAAACACCTCGTCAAAATAGGAGCTGATAAGTGGCGGCTGAATGAAGCCCGTAACATGCGGGCTGGACTTCGCTTCCTTTATTTCATTCTCATTCATGGTAGAGCTAATGATATAGATCTTAGTACGTTTTACCAGCATACTTAATATATCAGTGTACTTATGTAAAAGTTGTAAGCCATCCATATAGGGCATATTAATATCCAGGAACATTATATCCGGGAGAAGTGCTTCTTGGTCTGCATTATCGAGCAGATAATTATAAGCGTCTTTGCCATTGGAGAAAGAAATAATGTCTTCAGAACTGACGTATGGAGCTATCATTTTTTTGATAACTACCTGTATAATTGCATCATCATTTACGATGCATACTTTTCCGGTTTTCATTAACCAGTGATATTTTGGTTACAAATGGTTTGCCTCTATTATTTTTCTCTCAAATCCATTTGAACTTACCTGCTAAAAGGAATTAGAAACAGGGGGTTTATACTTGTTGGAAATACCTTCTAAAGATATTAAAGCACAAATGTCTAATTTTAAAACGAAAATTGTATGCGTATAACTACGCATTTTTTAAAATGCCGCTAAAAAACTCACTTTTTTGCCTTTCGATGCGAAAATAGCAAACAGTATTCACATTTCTGTCATTCTTTTACCTTTGTAACATGAATTTAATCGCTCCCGAACGTATTGCAAACTATATAGCAGGCAATCTGCAGGCCCCCATTAACGGGAAATACATACCCAACATTAACCCCGCTACAGGTGAGGTATATAGCCATACCCCGGATAGCGACATTGCCGATGTGGAAGAAGCTGTAGGGGCAGCAAAAATGGCCTTCCCGTTATGGAGTACCACCAGCGCCGAACAGCGCTTTAAAATACTGAACAAGATAGCGGAGCTGATAGACGAAAATCTGGACGCCCTTGCACTGGCAGAGACCAATGATAATGGTAAACCCCTCTGGCTGAGCAAGATGGTGGACATACCACGTGCTTCCAGCAATTTCCGCTTTTTCGCTACGGGATTGATGCACTTCTCTACGGAGAGCCACCACATGGAAGATAAAGCAGTGAACTATACCCTGCGCCAGCCTATCGGTGTGGTAGGTTGCATCTCCCCATGGAACCTGCCCCTGTACCTGTTTACCTGGAAGATAGCTCCTGCATTGGCCGCAGGCAACTGTGTGATAGCCAAGCCAAGTGAAGTAACACCTATGACGGGCTACTTGCTAAGCATTATCTGCAAAAAAGCAGGCCTGCCTGATGGTGTGCTGAATATAGTACATGGTAATGGCCCTAACTGTGGTTCCGCAATCGTAAGTCATCCTGACATAAAAGCAATATCATTTACCGGCAGCACAAGAGCGGGTAAAGAAATAGCGGCGACTGCTGCACCAATGTTCAAAAAAATATCCCTGGAGTTGGGGGGTAAAAATCCGAATATCATTTTTGCAGACTGCGACTGGGACAAGATGATGCGTGTAACGCTGCAATCATCCTTCAGCAACCAGGGTGAGATATGCCTTTGCGGCAGCCGTATATTGATAGAAGAAAGCATCTACGAAAAATTCAAGCATGAGTTCGTAGCCCGAGCTAAAAAGCTTACTGTTGGTGACCCGCTGGATGAAAAAAGCAGGCAGGGAGCTAT
This sequence comes from Bacteroidota bacterium, assembly GCA_018267795.1. Taxonomy (GTDB): domain Bacteria; phylum Bacteroidota; class Bacteroidia; order Chitinophagales; family Chitinophagaceae; genus SZAS-30. The sequence continues at coordinate 16,723 of JAFDXS010000005.1, forward strand.
AGTAAGCAAAATGCATTTTGACAAAGTAATGGGCTGTATAGAGCTGGCTAAACAGGAAGGTGGCCAGATGTTGACAGGAGGCCATATAGTGAATCCCGGTGGAAGATGTGAGAATGGATACTTCATAGAGCCGACTATAATAGAAGGCCTGGGCCCGAACTGCAGAACGAATATGGAAGAAATATTTGGCCCGGTGGTAACGCTGCAATCCTTTAAAACAGAAGACGAAGCCCTGATGCTTGCTAATACCAGCGACTACGGCCTGGCTGCCACTATATGGACACAAGACGTGACCCGTGCCAACAGGATAGCGGCCAAAGTGCATAGTGGTATAATATGGGTAAACTGCTGGCTGCTGCGCGATCTGCGCACACCATTTGGCGGCTTTAAGAATAGCGGCGTAGGCCGTGAAGGCGGCTGGGATGCCATGCGCTTTTTCACAGAACCTAAGAACGTGTGCATAGAGCTATAGCAGTGCTATAGCTCCAGCTTGTGCATGTGATACTCGTTAGAGCGTTCTTCATTGCGCGCCTTGCTTAGGGCCTCCATAGCCCTTAGCTCTACGCGGCGAATCTTTCCGCTGATGGTTTTGGGCAGCTCTTTGGTAAACTCCAGTATGCGCGGCGTTTTGTATGGTGCCATATTATTGCGGCAATAGGTAAATATTTTATGGGCCAGTTGCGGGCTAGCCTCCACTCCTTCACGCAATACTATGTAAGCCTTTACTTCCTGCCCCCTGATGGGGTGCGGGCTGCCTACTACAGCAGATTCCAGTATCTCATCTATCTCCAGCAATACGCTCTCCACTTCAAATGGCCCTACGCGGTAGTCTGATGATTTTATCACATCATCGTTGCGTCCTACAAACCAGATATAGCCATCCTCATCTTTATAGGCCTTATCGCCTGTATAGTACAGTCCATGCTTGAACACTTCTTTCCGCTTCTCTGCATCACCTATGTATTCTTTAAAGATGCCGTTGAACTTACCGGCCTTCATGCGCACAGCTATCTGTCCCTCTTCATGCAGTGGCATTTCGTTGCCATCCTCATCCGCTATCACTATATCGTAGAGGAAAGACGGCATACCCATAGAGCCAAATTTCACTTTACTGCCCGGCAGATTATATATCATACAGGTGCTTTCAGTCTGACCGTAGCCATCTCTTATCAGCATACCGGTTCCCTTCTGCCAGGCTTCTATTACCTCAGGGTTCAGCGGCTCTCCGGCACTTACGCATTCGAGAAACGAAAATTTATATGCCTTTAGATCTTCCTGTATCAATAAGCGCAAGGCTGTAGGCGGGGCACACAGCGTTGTGATTTTGTATTCCGCCATTATGCGCAGCTGTTCCTCTGCATTAAAGCGGCCACGCTGTCTGTATATAAATATTGTGGCACCCATATTCAGTGGGGCAAATACGCAGCTCCAGGCAAACTTGGCCCAGCCCGGTTGTGATATATTGTAGTGCTTATCACCCGCCCTTAGCCCTATCCATGCCGCGGTGCTTAAATGCCCCAGTGGGTAACTGGCATGGGTATGCGCCACCACCTTTGGCATACCCGTAGTGCCGGAAGTAAAGAACCAAAACAAGGTATCATTGACTTTGGTATCTGCAGCTTCTGCATCAGTACTTTCATTTTGGATAATTGATATATTCTGCCAGCCCTCCTGCTCATCATCCAGCAATAGCTTCACAGGTATAGCCGTATTATATTGCGCTAAGGCCTGTTCTATTTTCCCCAGGTTTTCTTTGTCCGTGATAATAGCCTTCGGCGCAGCCTTTTCAAAGCGATATACTATATCATCTGTGCTCAGTATGCTGGCTACAGG
>JAFDXS010000600.1 GCA_018267795.1 Bacteroidota bacterium
ATGATGTAAATGATCCGGCCTTTACCTTGCCTTTTGATTTGTTTGCTTCTATCTTCTTCCTGCTGTCGCGGTATGAGGAATATAGTACGTCCTATACTCCTGACAAGCATGGCAGGTATCCTGCTACAGAGAGCCTGCTGTATAAGAATGGATGGCTAAGAAGGCCGCTGCTGGACGAATGGGTAGCATACTTCGTATCGCTGCTGCAGGATAAATACAAGCTGGCTATTGAAACACCCGCATTTACTTTTCAAGCTACTTACGATATTGATATTGCGTACTCTTATCGCTATAAGGGCTTTCAGCGTGCATTGGGTGGCTTTCTTAAAGATCTTTCCGCAGGCAAACTGCAAGGTATGCAAGACAGAGCACAAGTATTGCTAGGTAACAGGCAAGACCCTTATGATAGTTACAACTTTATAAGCGAGCTGCACAAACAAAACAAAATAACGCCACTGTATTTTATTCTCGCAGCCTTACGCCCCGGTCCTTTCGACAAAAATATTTCTCCGGCTAATCCGCGTATGCAGGAGTTGATAAAGCGCCTGGCCTATGAGGGTACAATTGGCGTGCATCCATCTTACGATTCGGATAAAACCGGGATGCTCTATGAAAAAGAAATATTGGAACAACTGAGCGGCGAGCCCATCACTATTTCGCGACAACATTATATACGCCTGTTCTTACCACATACTTATCGCTCGCTGATAAATGAAGGCATTGCCGAAGACTATAGTATGGGTTATGGTACACACCTCGGTTTTCGTGCGGGTACGGGTAGTTCTTTTCTCTGGTACGATCTGCAAAATGAAACCGCGACTACACTGCGCGTTTATCCCTTTTGCTTTATGGATACTACTGCGCACTATGAAGAAAAGCTAAGTGTACGGGATGCTTTTGAGGTGCTCCGCAATATGCGCAACTATCTGCAAAGTACAGGCAGTATGCTCATCACTATATTTCACAATTTTTCACTGGGGCAAGACCCTGAGTGGAATGGCTGGACTAAAGCTTATGAAAATTTTCTGAGCGAAACTGCTCAATAACTATCTCTTTACCAATACGCTGGTACCTACACCTACCAAAGAATACAGGTCGTCTATGTCTTTGTTCTTTATAGCTATGCAGCCGTCTGTCCAGCCTACGCCCATCTCTATCATATCATCGCCGCCCGGCCATATACCATGTATGCCTACAGAGCCACCCATACGTGCCGTCTTAGGTATCAGGCCCTCATCTTTCAGCCTGTTGAAGCGCGCTATGGACGAGTCATTAGGGTAATTGAGGCCCATGAATTTGTTGTATTTAGACGCGGGATTTTTATTAGCTATTTTAAACCAGCCTTCAGGCGTACACCTGTCGCCTTCCACGCATTTATTCAGCATAGGGTTGGGGCCAAATACTGCTTTATATACTCGAATCGGTTTATTGCGGTACAGCACCATTACACAGTAGTGCGATTTATCGACCACCACGCGCACCAGGTCCTTCTTCATAGTATCAGGATTGATGGGCGTGTGCATACCCAGGAAAGTGCGTTTAGGAATGATGATGGTCTGTGTTACCATCATATCGCCCTCAGTGTATCTTATTACACGCACCAGGTCGCCTTTGCTATCCTTATGTTCATCTAAGATCTTAATATTGCGCGGATGTGGTGCATCGGTTTTTTGCGCATGGGCAAACTGGAATGAAAACAGCGCTAATAAAAGAAGGATAAAACCTCTTGAGCCACTGTATTCACTCACGGTACGGCATTTCTTCATTTCCTGAGTAGCTTGAGAACCTAACGAAACTAAAAAAAATTAGCATAAGATGTGCGATATCTTATGCTAAAATTTGTGTGAAAATGACCTTTTAATGACTTTTTAAGCCCCGGGCCTTGCCATTGGCTTTTTATATATAGGTACAGTAGAGCAGGGCTCG
>JAFDXS010000601.1 GCA_018267795.1 Bacteroidota bacterium
ATAGACGCCGTTGCCAGCGAGCTCAACTCAATAAATCTTCTCCGCGATACGCTCATATCTTCTACTTTACTTTTTCTAACACAATTGATATTCAGGCATACCCATCAGCAGTATACTGACGCTCTTTATGTAGTCCTCTTCATTGTCTCCATCGCAAAACTGCAGCAAGGCCTTCAGCTGTGCGTCGCTCACTGCAACAGGCAGCAGATATTCTGCCATTGCTTTCGGTAACTCTGCCCTGCGATATTCCTTCCACGCTGCTATATGATTATTCCAGTCGGCTACTGCCTGCCCTATGCGCACATTCTTGCCTGGGCTTGTATTCCGGTTTACATTGTGCATAATTGCTATTTCCTGCTCTGTCGGCTTTAGGTCCAGGTTCAATTCTTTTGACATGAATAAGGCCTGTGGCAACTGCATCCTTATCACTAAGGATGAGCTGTCTATCCAGTTCTTCCCACCAGGCCATCCTGCTACATTAGGTGGATTGAACAAGTGCTGTCCCAACACGCGTTGTATATAAGTTACTGTATTCTGATTCCTGAATTCTATTGGCAACAATCTTTGATAGCCTACCAGCAGCTCTACAGGTGCCTTAACCTTTGCACCCTTTACACTGTCATCGTAAAACCAATCTGCGGTAAATATATGCTTCAGCAGGGCAGCTATATCGTAGTTGCTTTCGTAAAAATGCCGGGCCATTTGCTGCACGTGCTTATCATCTATTTTCTCATCGCTCACAAAGTAGCGGTACAGCTTCTGGCTTATGAATAGCGCCGTCTGCTTCTGTTCAAGCAGTATGTTCAGTATATCATCACCGTTCCAGTTACCCCTCTTACCCAGGAACTGCTTCTCTCCATCGTCATGCTGCCCTTTGCGAAACACGAACATGCCATACTCATCATAGGCCCATCCCGTAAAGGCTCTCGCGGCTTCCTTTATGTCCTGCTCTGTATAATGCCCGCGCCCCAGCGTGAAGAGTTCCATTACCTCTCTGGCAAAGTTCTCATTTGGGTGAGCCTTCTTGTTCTGTTGATTGTTCAGGAACTGAAGCATGCCAGGGCTCTTGGATACCGACTTCAGCATATCGCCGAAATTGCCGAGTGCATTCCTGCGTATATCGTTCAGCAGCAGTTGGTCGAAGTAGGGATTGTTGGTGCGGGTGGCAAAGTGCCCGTGCCAGAAGATGCTCATCTTTTCCAGCAGCGGGTACTGCGCTTCCACCATGGCCTGTATCCATAGCTGGTTCAGGTCCTTGGTGCGCTCGCGGAAGGCCTTTTGCTTCTCTTTGCGCGTCAGCTCATCGGTCAGTTCCTTCATTGCTTTGGGGCTGTTCTCTGCCCACTCTTCGGCGCTTATCATCTCCAGCCTGCCGGGTGCAGCGTGTGGGAAGAGCCCTGCCACGCATTCCTTTATCGGCTTTGGTTGCCTGTAGTCTGCTATGCTTATGCTAAAGCCAGCACGGGCATATAGTAGTTTGTTCTGTTCCTGTAGCGTCATCCCCTCTGTGTTCTATTCCCTTTTTAGACCCGGCCTGGCTACAGAAGTTTATTGCCTATGGTCTTTTTAACAAACTAAGAGCCCCTGACTAATCATCAGGGGCCCTTGTATTTTCTGCTTTAGTAGTTGGCTTATTGATCGCCGCCTTCTTCAGCTTTCTTCATTTTGTCTTTAAGTGCAGCCAGTGCGCCGAGGTCGCCAAGAGTTGGCTTCTCTACTTTGCTCTGGATGTTCTTAACAGCCTTCTTGGTTTTTTCGCCTTCAGCTACTGCTTCTTTTTTAGCAGCTTCTTTCTCTTCTACTTTACCCTGTTCCCACACTTTGCTGTGCGATACCATGATACGTTTGTCATTGCGGTCGAATTCGATGATCATGAAAGGCAGTGTTTCTTCTACCTCTACATTGCTACCATCTTCTTTGCG
>JAFDXS010000602.1 GCA_018267795.1 Bacteroidota bacterium
CTCATCTACTATAGAGAAAGCTGTACCTTCCAGCGCCTTTCTATAGTGTGCAGTGCGCGTTTCGATGAAAGCTTCAGAAAAGCCTTCAGGCAATACGAAATCTCCTGCACCTAAGGTTTGCCCCGTAACATCGAATACAAAATCCTTCGCAGACTGATTTAAGAAAATAATTTTCAGATCAGTATCTACTGACCAGATATGGTCTTTCGTATTGTTTATAGTAGCGCGCAGGCTTTGCTCATCTTTCTGTATCTGTTTTCTTAATTTTATTTCTTCCGATTTATCGTGTGCAAAACAACTAACGCCTACTACTTCACCCTTGTCATCGAATATAGGGTTAAGGCTTTTTTCAGTATAAAAAGACTTTCCGTCTATAATATTTTCGTCTTCAAAAATTACTCTCTTTCCTGCTAGTGCCTTCGTATATGCCTTGAGCCAGGTATCGCGTATTGTTTCACCAAAATCGTAGAATAATATGGGATCGCCGGGCTTCAGTACTTTGTTTGTAAAGTTGCTGATAAAATCTACAAAGGGTTCATTGACGGAAATCACATTTAAGTCCTTATCCACCGACCATATAAAATCTTTGGTGTTATTGAGCAGGGCTTTGAGGTTTTGCCTTTCAAGCAATATTTGATCCTGCAAAGTTTTTTCCTCCGTAATGTCTCTTGAAAAACAGCTAATGCCTACTATAGTATTGTCTTTATCCGGTATGGGGTTAAAGCTAATCTCTTCATATACCTTTTTGCCTCTTACTATATTTTCTTCTATCACTTTAAAGTGTTCTCCGCTTAAGGCTCTGGTAAAAAATGCATTCCATTTTTTTACTTCTTCTTCTTTAAAGTCATCATTTGTCAGTTCACGATATTCTTTATTAGTCATTTCAGCAATGCGGTCATAAAATGCCTGGTTGCCGGAGATGATATTCTGGTCTTTATCTACATACCATATAATATCCTTCGTATTATTAATGATAGCACGTAGCTTCTGTTCCTCATTTAAGAGTTGGTCATGCAGTTCTTTTTGTTCAGTAATATCTTTTATATAAACGCCTATGCCATTCCTGGTAGGGTATGCATCGAGCGAAATATACTTACCCGAAGTGGGAGAAATGCCTTCTGAATGAGTAACAATACTTTCCTCCATAGAGCGTTGTAACGCTACATGAAAATGAGTATTGACAATATTTGGAAAAGCTTCGGTTACTCTCTTACCGATAATATCTTTTCCTGAGATATTGTAAAACTTCTCAAATTGCTTATTGACATAGGTAATATTCCAGTTTTTATCAGCAGAAAAAAAACGCTCTGTTATACTTTCAAACAGGTCTTCCATATCCAGCTGTTTTTCTGCAAGGGCTTTTTCTGCATTCCGTATATCTGTTATATCTACAGATACTCCATTTACTACCTCAGGTTTGCCATCTTTATATGTTACTGTGCTATGGCCGTATAGATATTTTATGCTGCCATCTTTATGTATAATGCGGTATTCCATGCCACCGCTGCCATTTTTTATAGTCCTGCTTATTTTTTCATTCAGCAGTTCTCTATCGTCAGGGTGTATATGGTCCAGAGTTTTACCTTCTTCACTCATCATTTCCTCAGGCGTATAGCCATATACATCAAAACAAGCTTTGTTAATGTAAAGAAGAGAAAAATCATCACCTCTGCGCGACCATACCACATCGCTTATCGAAGACAGGATATCGTCAAGCTGTTGTTTCTGCTTTTTTATTATGTCCGATAACTCTTTATTTTTTTGGTTGCTGCTATTACTCGCAGATGCTTGTTTCTTTCTGTTCAGGGCAAGCCATATGGCCTTATTCAGCGCATTATCGTCAAGCTCTTCTTTTACCAGGTAGTCCTGGGCTCCTTGCGCTATCAGCTTAAGTATTGTGTCTTTTCTTGAGGCATTGGTCA
>JAFDXS010000603.1 GCA_018267795.1 Bacteroidota bacterium
ATCCTGATTTTTATGGCAAGGCAACTTACTCATTCATCCCGAAAAGCAATCTGGGTTCATCAAAGCCCCTGTATGAAGGCAGGAGCTGCTATGGCGAACTCATTGCAAATAAACCCGCCGAAGCACTTGCTGCTATCAACAATAAAGTATCGCTGGAATGGCTGATAAATGCCTACAACTGGTATCCGGATAAAGAGAAATTTTTTAATAATTTCTTTGAAAAGCTTGCCGGCAGTAAAACATTAAGTACTGATATAAAAAAAGGCATGACGGCTGAAGACATACATGCTTCATGGCAAAGGGATATAAGCCATTTTAAAAACATACGAAAAAAATATCTACTTTATCGGGACTTTCAATAGTCTGGATGATTATTTTCGCCAAAATTTTACATTCAACTTTTTATTTTTCGATTAGGCATGTTACAGCAATTCTTTGTTTCCATTTATGATTTTTTCAGGAAAAGAAAGATATTTTGCTGGTCTGTATTTGTTGGTAGTCTTGCAATATGGATATTCTTAGGCCTTAAAATAAAACTACAGGAAGATGTGAATAGTATGTTGCCCGACAGTAAGGCTATTCATGCGCTGAATGATGTTATCAGTCACACACAAGTAGGGGAGCAGATTGTTTTCCTCGCTTCGTTTAAAGATACTACGCGTACAGACCCCGATAGCCTGATAAATGCAACAACTGATTTTGAGCAACAAATGCAAAAAAGCTGCGGCCAGTGGATTGATACCATAAGACTGCAAATAGGCGAAGGCCATGAAGAAACTTTCTTAAGTGTTCTCCAGGATAATTTACCACTCTTTCTGAACGCGCAGGATTATACACAACTGGATACACTATTGCAGCCGGAGCATATAAAAAGCACAATAGAGGCCAACAGAAAAATACTGCTCTCACCCGCAAGTGTAGTCTTTAAACATGTGGTAGCCCAGGATCCGGTTGGCATGTCGCGCCTGGTATGGAGCAAACTGAAAACACTGCAGTTTGACCCTGGTTACGAAAATTATGGCGGCTACATATTTTCTAAAAATGAGCGACTCCTAACATTTTTCTTAAAACCAAAATATAAAAGTGCCGAAACAGGAAAGAATACCAAATTCTTTAAGCAGCTAGATCAGTTGCAGGATACGTGGCAGCAGAAGCATCCTGACATACATATCACTTATTTCGGTGGCCCGGCAGTAGCAGCTGGTAATGCAAGCCAAATGCATCAGGATACTGTTGTCACTTTATCTGTTACCATCATCTTGCTTATTATACTTACCTATTATTTTTTCCGTAGAAAGCGTACAGCTTTATTACTATTGATACCGGTAATATATGGTGCGGCCATGTCAGCAGGTATTATGTATCTTGTACAGGGTACTATCTCCGTTATAGCGCTGGGTGCAGGAGCTATCATATTAGGCATCGCTATCGATTATTCTATCCACTTCTTATCTCATGCCCGCCATGCTAAGGACATCCGGGCAACTATTTACGAACTGGCCCAGCCGCTTACTATTGGTAGCTTCACCACTATTGCTGCTTTCTTTTCATTGCGTTTTGTACACACACCCATCATCAGGGACCTTGGCTTGTTTGCAGCTATAAGTCTCACAGGTGCGGCACTCTGCACACTCATATTCTTACCGCATTTCCCTTTAGGTATAGATCATAAAAAAACAAAGGAAACAGTATTTGATAAGCTGGCCCGCTGGCAGCCCGAAAGCAATAAATGGCTGGTACTATTTGTTTTTGTGCTTACCCCTATACTACTATACTTTAGTTTCGATGTTCAGTTTGATAGTGATTTAATGCATCTCAACTACCTTTCGCCGCGCATGCAGCAGGCGCAGGACGAGGTAAATAAGGCCAACGCATTTGCATTAAGCTCTGTTTTTTTAGTAGCAAAAGACACTGGTGAGGGA
>JAFDXS010000604.1 GCA_018267795.1 Bacteroidota bacterium
AGCACAGGGGATTGCCCCACACGCGAAGCTTGTAGATCACCTGTATGAGAATGTATGGCTTCAAAGCGGTGTAATGTTGCAAACGCATAACATGACTGCCACAAACAATTCCTACGCCATAACAGAAGGGAATTGCGATTATGCAGGTGTATATGATTTTTATAGTCAGACTTTAGATAAAGTAGTACAACAGTATAATACCATAACACATGTCTTTGCAGCAGGGAATGATGGAGGCTTGACTTGTTCGCCGTACCCTGCAGGATTTGGGACTATTGTAGGTGGGTATCAAAGCACGAAAAACCCTATAATAGTAACGAGTACTGATAAATTTTACAACAACGCCTGGGATGGCTCGAGAGGGCCTACGAGAGATGGGCGATTGAAGCCCGATATATCTGCAAATGGATATGACGTATATTCCACTATTGGGCCGGACATATATGAAGTGGCAGGCGGTACCAGCATGGCATCGCCACAAGTGGCCGGATGTGCAGGCTTACTAACACAACGCTATAAACAACTATTCGGCAATGTGAATCCAAGAAGTGATTTATTAAAAGCATTGCTGCTAAACGGCTCAACAGACATTGGCAATCCGGGCCCTGACTATAGATATGGCTTTGGCTTTCTAAATTTATATCGGTCGTTGCAGATATTAGATAATCATCATTACACGACTAATGTGATGAGCAGTACAAGCGGCACGCAATCGTTTACTATTAGTGTGCCCGCCAATACTTCTGTATTGAAAGTGATGTTGTACTGGCATGATACAGCTGCCAGTCCATTATCATCAAATCAATTAGTAAATGATCTTGACCTAAGTGTTAATGGTCCTTCATCGGTACTACATAGACCATTAGTACTTGATACTACACTTACAAACATTCTGAATAATGCTACTGAAGCAGAAGACCATGTGAATAATTGTGAGCAGATAACAATTAATAATCCATCTGCCGGCAACTATACAATAAATATAAAAGCTTTTAGTCTGCCATCTTTGGTACAGCCTTATGTAGTAGCTTATGATTTTGTTCCTACAGGTATTCAACTTACCTATCCGCATGATGGGGATGTGATAGCGGCTAATGATTCGTTCCAGGTGTATTGGAATGCTTCGCCGGATAGTCATTCGTTTACATTAGAGTATTCAACTAATAATGGTGCAAGCTGGACGATAATAAATAATAACATACCTGCAAATCAGCTTTTTTGCACCTGGTACCCACCCAAAGGTGGCTTTGATAAATGCAAACTTCGACTAAGCAGAAATGGCACAACACAGCAATCTGTTTCGGGAGCATTTGTAATTAACCCGCAGCCTGTTGTAACATTGGATACTGTGCAATGCCCCGGCTCTGTAAGTATAAACTGGATTGCAGTACCTAATGCTACTGCATACCAGGTACTGCGCAAGATGGGGCCAACTATGCAGGTAGTAAACACTGTAACGGGTACGCATTATACAATATCCGGCTTGGCATTAGACAGCATCTATTACGTAGCTATTTGCCCTTTAATAAATGGCACACTAGGTTACAGGAGCCTTGCGGTAAAAAGACAAGCCAATACAGGAACATGCGTGGGTAGCGCCTTTTTAAATGGCGACCTGATGCTGGAAAAAATTATTGCACCAAATAGCGGGAGACAATTTACAAGTACACAGTTAGGAACAAATGAAAATTTGACGGTGCAAATTCATAACTTATATGGGAGCACATGTAATCATTTCCAGCTATCGTATAGCATCAATGGTGGTGCATGGCAAACACAGCCATTTGGTATCCCCATCATACCATCAACCGGCACAGTGAATGTTACTATGCCTGGTTTAAATTTATCAGCACCAGGTCTGTACCAGATAAAAGTAGTTGTTACAAATCTTGCTGTTCCCGACGGAATAAGCTCAAAT
>JAFDXS010000605.1 GCA_018267795.1 Bacteroidota bacterium
TGTTCAGCGTATGATAAAACATTGCCATCGCCTCAGCAGCAGCCGTAGCCTCATCCAGCAGCGATGCATTGCATAGCGGCAGCGCAGTCAGGTCGCTCACCATTGTCTGGAAGTTCAGCAGGCTTTCCAGGCGGCCCTGGCTTATCTCAGCCTGGTACGGAGTGTACTGTGTGTACCATCCCGGGTTTTCAAATATGTTGCGCAATATCACGCTCGGCGTATGCGTATCATAGTATCCCTGTCCTATATAGCTCTTATATACCTTGTTCTTCAGCGATATCTCTTTCACCATCTGCAGGTAAGCAGCCTCGCTCATAGCCTCAGGTAGTTTCAGCTTGTGGTCCATGCGTATGCTCTGTGGCACCGTTCGGCCTATCAGTTCTTCCATGTCTGCCACGCCTATCACGTCCAGCATTTCACGTGTCTCAGTTTCGTCCGGTCCTATGTGCCGCTGAGTAAATTCCTGATTTTGAAGAGAAAACAAGTTCATAAAGAGAAATAAATCAAAAGATTTTAGAATGCGCAAAGTTAACCCTATACCCGCGATTTGCAAAACAATGTATAGCCTCCTGTAATAGCCATATAGCCAAATGGTTTTATACGTTTGCAGCCACCTTCACCGCCCTCCTCAGCGTCCCTTGCGTCGCACCCTTCAGCGCCGGGGATGTCTGTTCGTTCCCGTATTATTTGTATTTTTATTATCATTACCAGGTTCCCTTTCGCATCATGCTCCAGCTCCACTTCACGCCACACCCTGTGCTCGAAACCCCGCGCCTCACCCTGCGCCAGCTGCAGCTCTCCGACGATAATGAGATTTTCTTTCTCCGCTCCGACCCCGCTGTGAACCGATATATCGATCGCCCCCTTGCCCTCACCATTCAGGATGCCCGCCAGTTTATCAGCGGCATCATAGAGCAAGTGCAGCGCAACGAAATACTTGCCTGGGTTATCACCCGCAAAGACCAGCCCCGGTGCATTGGCACCGTCACCCTCTGGAATATAGTACCCGAAGAAGACCTTGCCGAGATAGGCTACAGCCTCATGCCCGCCTGCCAGGGGCAGGGCATCATGCAGGAGGCCCTCGCCGCCGTCATAGACTATGGGTTTCATACCCTCATGCTCAAAAAGATAGAGGCCTATACACATCAAGCCAACCAGCGTTCTCAAAGGCTCCTCGAGCGTCACCATTTCACGCGTGACACTGCCGCCCAGCGCCAGCTCTTGCAGACCGAAACTGATCTCTTAGCATATTCACTCACCCAACCATAATCTTATGAAGTCCCTTTCTTTTCTTGCCCTCTTTACATTTCTGGTTTCCGCCTCACGGGCTCAGGAGCGCGTACAAAGAGTCATTACGCATAATGGCAACAAAACGGACACCATTTATATAATGCCAAACGACACCGCCCATATCAGCTCCTTTGTCGACGATGTGCCTCAGTTCAAAGGCGACCTCGAGACCTTTATCCTTAAGAACCGCCGCTATCCTGCCGATGCCAATGCCCGGCACATCACCGGTTCCGTAGAGGTGTCTTTTCGCATCGATAGTCACGGTTATCTTAGCAACATACACGTCACAGGTCCACTCTATCCCTCGCTCGATGCCGAAGCCCTGCGCCTCGTCAAGTCTATGCCACCCTGGAAGCCGGCCATGAAGAACAATATCCCTGTCAACGGCACCTGGTTTGTTTACATACCCTTCCCACAGCAGCCTTAAGCCTTGTTCTCCTTTATCAGCTTCAGCCCCTTCGTCCAGCGCTGCAGCTCCCGCAGCATGGCCTGAGCCGATGCCGCATTGGTTTCATTGGGCACAAACACTTCTTCCTCGTTTATAAACTGCGTGAAGAAAGGTATATACACCGCCTCCGCCAGCGGTACTATTTTCATCGTCGCCAGGTCGGCCTTC
>JAFDXS010000606.1 GCA_018267795.1 Bacteroidota bacterium
CAGCAACCTGCAGCAGAATGCACCGGCAATCTTTTCCTTGACGAAGATGTATTGCATCGAGAAGGTATTATCGATCTGGATAAGTATGCCATTACTCCGGGCGGCACACTACAAAAGGATCTTTTCGTACCGTAGCAGGCAGGGTGAATTTTTAGGTGGAATGTTATAACTAACATGCATATATGCATTTGTAGCTATTACCTTTACCTAAAATACGATCACATTGAAAGCGGTATTATCCATCAACAACATTTCAAAATCTTATGGGCCCATACAGGCTTTGAAAGGCGTGTCCTTTGATGTGCCTGAAGGTTCTGTATTCGGCATCCTGGGGCCTAATGGCAGTGGCAAGACCACTCTGTTGGGCACATTGCTCAACGTACTGCAGGCAGATAGCGGCAGCTACGAATGGTTTGGCGGTATGCAGCCTGAAGCTGCCCGCAGGCAAATTGGCTCCCTGCTAGAGACACCCAATTTTTATCATTACCTCTCTGCGGTTGACAACCTTGAAATTGCGGCTGCAATAAAGCAAAGGGGGCATGATGACAAAACCCGCGTACTGGAAAAAGTAAACCTGCTGGAACGCAAGGATAGTAAATTCCAATCATATTCATTAGGCATGAAACAGCGCCTGGCTATTGCCTCTGCATTACTGGGCCAGCCTAAAGTATTGGTATTTGATGAGCCGACTAATGGCCTTGACCCTGCGGGCATAGCCGAGATAAGGGAACTTATACGACAGCTAAACAAAGAAGGCAATACCATCATTATGGCCAGCCACTTGCTGGATGAGGTTGAAAAGGTTTGCACCCATGTAGCTATACTAAAAAGAGGCGATTTGCTGTTGCATGGTCCGGTTGACGAGGTATTGCGCAGCGAGGACCAGATAGAGATCAAGGCTGCTGATATGGCTGCACTGGAAGCTGCAGTAGCAGGCATGCAGGGCATAAAGCAAGTAAGGCGCTTGGATGGCGTGCTGCAGCTATCTGCAGAGGCGCAAGTAAATACCCTGGCAGTAAACGAATATTGCATAGGTAAGGGCATTGTACTATCCCACCTGCTGCTGAAAAAGAAAAGTCTCGAAACCAAATTCATGGAGCTTACAAACTAAACCTGAAATGAAATCACTACTCGCCATAGAATGGCTTAAAATAAAACGCTACACAACCTTTTGGGTATTGGCCATTATGTTCACAGCCCTGCTGTTTTTGTGGAACTACCTCAATAGCAGCGGCCTGCTGAAGTTGGGCGGCCCCAAAAACATGAACCTGCTGCTGAACGCCTACAAGTTCCCTGAAATATGGGACAATGTTGCACACTGGACAAAGTTCTTCTCAGGGCTCATAGCTATTGTCATTATTATACTCACTACCAACGAGTATCAGTACCGCACTAATCGCCAAAACGTGATAGATGGATGGAGCCGCAGCCAGTTCTTCAATGCCAAATGGCTGGTGGTATTTGTAATGGCGCTGCTTATCACGTTGTATACATTCATTATCGTGCTGGTCTTCGGGCTTGCAAATGGGTCGTCATATAGCAGTATAAGCGATCATGCCGAGAAGTTGTTTTATGTAATGGTAATGGCTTTCAACTATTTCAGCTTTGCGCTTACGCTATCCTTCTTCCTGAAGAGAAGCGGTATGACCATTGTTATCTTCCTGTTGTACACCTATATCATTGAGATAATAGTACAGCAATTACTGAACTGGAAGATAGACTGGAAGCCGGGCAATTACCTGCCTATGCAATGCAGTGCAGAATTGCTACCCTTCCCGCTGCTGAAAACCTTGCAGAGCCTTACAGGGCAGGTGAGTCATGGGCCATCGGAGCAGACATTGGTCATCACATCTATTATATGGATTGTTATCTATTACTTCATAGGCCGGGCAAAATT
>JAFDXS010000607.1 GCA_018267795.1 Bacteroidota bacterium
TGGTAATAATACATGGGCTGGGTAAGGGCGTGCTGCGTGATGAGGTGCATAAAGTACTGAAGCGTACGCCGCAAATAAGATTGTTTACCAACGAATGGCAAGGACAATACGGCTTTGGTGCTACAGAGGTGTATTTTAAATACTAATGTGCAATAGTTATTTTCTTATCGAACGTATTTCCATTATATTCATAGCAATTATTTGCTGTACTGTTGTAGCGCTTGTTGTATTTGCTTTGCAGGGATAACCCCTGATTGTCGCCATTTTAATTGACCATTGCGATATATCATAAGAGTAGGAACACTTTGTATTTGCAACTCCTGGCTTACTGCGGGGTTCTTGTCTATGTCTATTTTTATAATCTTCACGGCATCGCCCATTGCTGTTTTCACTTCATGCAGGATAGGGCCCAGCATTTTGCATGGGCCGCACCACTCAGCTGAAAAATCAACAAGTACCGGTGTGTCTGACTGTATTGCTTCCCTGAAAGAACCCATGTTATTTATTTTTTAGATAAGGCAAAAAAATTGTTCCATTATTCTTTTCTTATGCTCAATGCCTCCAGTAGCTCATCAGTTATATCGTCAGTATATATGCCGCCACCATTTACCAGTATTCCTTTTATGTTGTATTTAGGTGAGGATATTGCATAAACGGTAGCTTCATCGTCAGGGTTGCTTTCACCTTCAAAGCGATAAAACTTGTCAATAATAAACTCATCGTGCAGGAGCTTGTAATGATCATTGGAGGTGCCTATGTAGCCTGGGCGCAGGTTGAAATCTTCAGTATAACCTTCTTTCTGCAGCTTGTTTATTATCTCGGAAACAGTGTTCATCATGGCATTAATAATTTCTGTATAGTAAAGTTACCTGATTGTTTTCATTTTAATAAATGCAAGATTACGTTGGCACAGCTTTTTATATGCAATTGATAACCAAATACGTTTTTATGAAAAAGATATTATTGCTTACGACTGGAATTTTAATGGCACTATCAACTGAATCAATGGCGCAATATCTCTCTTTAGGACCCGTGGGGGGATTTGGTGGCAGCTGGACAACCGGCTTGCCCGGTAGTAATAGAACACAGCCATCAGGGTACCTGGGTGTGGGCTTAGTTTACTCCAAGAACATCCATTGGGGATGGGGCGGACAACTTGAAGTATCATCAGAAGGGTATAGAAGGGAAGCAATGGGAGATGTAGTAAGAGACAATCCTGTATATCTGCGCCTGCCTATACGTGGATATTATTTCTTTGGAGATTATGGCAGCAAAGTTCGTCCTAAAATTTATTTAGGCCCATCATTTGGTCTGAAACTTGGAGAATCAAGCAGTATGTCAACTACCTACAGCGATGCATATATGGCAGGCTCTTCCGACAACTTCAGAACATTTGACTTTGGACTTGATGCAGGTGCGGGTTTAAACGTGCGCTTAGCAAAAGGAACCTGGCTTAATATGGATTTAGGCTATTATCAAGGATTGATGGATGCAGTGAAAAATGATGCGGCAGGTAATACCAATCTGAATGAAAATTTACGTTTTAATGTTGGGGTTTTGTTTGGATTGAAATAGGATAAATTGATAAATAAAAATGCCCGCATTTATGATGCGGGCATTTTTATTTTATGCTTTTACTTAGCTTTTGCCGGAGTAGGTTTATTCATTTTATTTTCTTTGTAACGCATATCGGGTGTGCCATCTTTCTTCAGATGTTTTGTATTTGGCGTTGCCGGAGTTGATTTATTTTCTTTGTAGCGCATGTCAGGTGTACCATCTTTTTTCTGCATTTTATCAGATGGAGCTTTAGCCGGAGCTGTTTGTGCCGGAGTTTCTGTTTTAGCTTTCGGCATCTTTTTGTTTTGCATCGTTGCCTTTTGTGCAAATGAT
>JAFDXS010000608.1 GCA_018267795.1 Bacteroidota bacterium
AGGTGCTGCATTGAAAAAGCATGATAGCGATATTATTTACATCATCAAAACAGAAATGCCCTGGGCTAACAATGAAAGTGATACACAGGGCGAGTGGCAGCAGATGATAAGTAATTATCAATACTACAATGATATAAAAGTAAGTGGCAGATTAGATAGCTTCACCATAGCACGCCTATCCCGTACACCGCAGGAAATAAATAATGAACTGAGAATAAATATGGAGCGTGTGCGCTGGATGGAGCAAAATATCGGCGACCAGTATATAGTAGTGGATGTACCTGTCATGGAGCTTTTCTTCAGAAAAGGCGGCGGAAATGTAATGCACATGCGCACAGTAGTGGGCAAGCCGGAAAGACAAACACCATCACTGGTAGCCAATATGGCAAATGTTGTTATTAATCCTCCATGGGGTGTACCACCTACTATTATGAAGAAAGATGTATTGCCCGGTATGTCGAAGAGCGGCATGAAATATCTGGCAAAGAAGGGTTTAAAAATTTATGACCATAAAGGCAATGTTGTAGATGCATCTGTAATTACAGAAAAGAACTATAAAAGATACATCTTTAAGCAGGCTCCTGGTGATGATAATTCACTCGGGTATGTGAAATTTAATTTGCCTAATAAATGGGACATTTATCTGCACGATACGCCACATCGTGACGACTTCCCCAAGCGCAATCGTTTTCTAAGCTCAGGTTGTGTACGCCTGGAGCAACCGCAGCAAATGGCCCTATACATATTGGGGACATTAGAGAATAAAAGGTATACACAGGAACGTCTTGATTCAGTAATTCAGACCCACAAAACAAGATGGGAAATACTCAAAACCAGGATACCTGTGCATATTGTTTACCTCACAGTATTCGAAGATACTACGGGCCAGCATTTACGTTTCATTCGGGATATCTACCAGCGTGATGACAGAGTACTTGCTGCACTAAAGTGAGTGATTTACTTGTCTTACGCTGTCTATTTTGCCCGTGCTGCTAACATACTCTATTAATGTATCTTTTCTTACAGATGCAAATGCTGCATTCTGGAACATAAGATCATTTTTGCTGCCCGGTAGTTGGGTCACTTTCTTATTCAGCCAGTAGGTGCTTGCCAGGTACTTTTTTTCAGGGTAGTAAATAAATAAACAACTACCATCTTTTATAGTATTAATAATTGAGCTGGACAGTTTGGAAGGTACTGCCGGGCAACCCCAGCTACGGCCTAGCTTCTGGTTGTTTTCTATAAACTTACCACATACATAGTCTGCACCATGCACCACTACAGAGCGGTCATAAGCAGCGCTATTAAAGCCCTTGTCCATGCCATACAGACGTAGCGATGCGCCATGCTCACCATTATATATTTCCCCTGTTACATAAAAGCCCAGGCTGCTTTTATGCGAGTTCATTTCGTTAGAAAAGGAAGTTGCAAATTCTTCGCCGGAACCTTGCCCGTGGGCTACATAAGTATTAAACAACACTTTTTTATTCGCCAGGTCAATTATCCACATACGGTCCTTTGTAGATGATTGGGTCATGTCGCATATGGTAATTACTTGTTTTTGTGTATTGAGCTTTCCTTCATTATACAGGTTGACATAGCCATGGTATGCCTTAGCAAACACATCATAGTTAAGTGTATCACCGGCACTAAAATCTATTTGTTTATACAGGGTTGCAATGTACTGGTCTACCGTATTTTCAGTCGGCATAGCTGGTAATGGTTCGCCTGCTTCTACAGATTTAAATGATAGCGCGGTTATAAGATATACGCTAATACACAAAGCCAATTTCTTCATTGATCTTATAAATTTTTGTGACAGTAAATGTTGTTTCGGAGTCTTTCAAAGATAACATA
>JAFDXS010000609.1 GCA_018267795.1 Bacteroidota bacterium
CAGGCATTTCGAATCCTATGCCGCGTGGCGAAAAACCGCCTGCATCTGTTTCTATGGCAAGTATATGTTTTTCATTGTGCGCTTTTGCAGAATCGGCATACGCCAATCCACCCTTTAGTCCGTTCTCTTCATTCATAAAAAGTACGGCGCGTATAGTGCACTTAGGATGTATGCCCAATGCTTTAATGGTACGCAGCACCTCCATAGATTGTACACAGCCTGAGCCATCATCATGTGCTCCTTCTCCTACATCCCATGAATCTAGATGGCCGCCTACAACTATTATATCATCAGGGTGTTCCGTACCTTCTATTTCACCGATTACGTTATACGAGCGTACACTTTCCGGTAGCATCCTGCAGTTTGACTCCAGCCGGGCATGTACCGTTCCGTTATTGCAGGCAGTTTCTAATGTATCAGCGCCAAAATTGCCAAGCGCTACAGCAGGTATTGCTTTTATACTATCTACATAATGGGTAGATCCTGTATGTGGCACATCATCAGTGCCTGTAGACATAGAGCGTATAATAATAGCCACAGCGCCTTTCTGTGCTGCTGCTGCCGGTCCATAGCCCCTATATTTTACAGCATCTCCATAGCCGGGGAATGTATTAATAAAATCCTGCCTGAAACGATAATCGAAGAACACTATTTTTCCTTTCACCTTCTCTGTCGGCAACGCATTCAGTTCATCAAAGCTTTTTACCATTATTACCTCTGCTGTTAATGGTTTGCCATTTGTACCTATGCTATTGCCGAGCGACAACATTTTTACAGTTTTGTATTTTCCTTTACCATATTGCAGTTGCAGATTTTCGTAGCCGCGCACCCAGCGGGGCACATCTACCGCCTGCAACCATACTTTATCTGCGCCTGTCTGCTGCATTGTCTTTTGGCCCCATTCTACAGCCTTAGCTGCTTCAGGTGAGCCTGATATACGATGACCTATTGTTTTGCATAATACATGCAGATTATCATAGCAGTTTCCTCTTAACAATATTTCGTCAGCTATTTTGCGAAACATAAGCGAATCTTGTGCAAAGCAGCCGCTGTTAAGAATTAGTGCGGCAATAAAAAGAGAACGGAATTTCATTTTATAAAAATAATACTCTGTTTAAAATTATTATTGACTATTAATATCTTTATGTATTGGTATGGGCCACCTATAATTCTACTTAAGAACACTAAGATATAACCTTCCAGTTTACACGTGAATATGTTTTGTTGTATGCGATCCTAGTTGGTACCACTGATATAATTGTTTGATAAATTCATAATTTACATTAAGCTGATTCTTTTCATATTTTAGGGTTAATACTTTGAAGAATACCCTTATGAAATTAAAGAAGTATTCATTCTTGCCGGCCGTTTTGCTATTGCGCTTGTCACTGCTTGCAATAAGTCTGCTTATTCACCTGCACCATCAGATTTATTATATAAATAGCTTTTGCAACTTATTTATGTTCAAAACCTTATTTTTCCGCCCATTGCTTTTTGAAATCTTCCAGGTCTCGCTTCCATGTTTCTTCACCACCCTGTTTAAAGTCTTTATCTATTCTTTTGCTCTGCGTTTCATAGCGTTTCGCCAGCTTGGTCTCGCCTAAAAAATAATAAACCTCTCCATAGGTATCCCAGCTATTGGGATTAGCGGGGGTCATCAATGCCTGTAGTCTTGCTAGTGCCAGTGCATGTTTCAGTTCATTCTTTTTCATGGCCGCATATACTGCGCCATTCAGTATACTGCCGGGTATTCCATTGCTAAGTATATAGTTTATTATACTGTCGCTTTTCACGGTCAGTGTTTGTTCATCTATTTGCAGCAGCTCATTTTGCATTACGTACAT
>JAFDXS010000060.1 GCA_018267795.1 Bacteroidota bacterium
CCTGCTAGCATAGCAGCATGTACCGGCACTAATGTAAAGATAACAGTAGGTGCTACCGGCAGCGGACTTAGCTATCAGTGGCAGCTGAATAGCGGCAGTGGATTTGCTAACATACTAAGCGGTGGACCTTATACAGGAATGAATACAGCTACGCTGGCTATATCAGGTGTTACTCCACCTGTAACCGGGTATCAATTCCGTTGTGTAATAACCGGTACATGTTCACCATCAGTAACATCAAATGTTACTACATTAACTATCAATGCAGCACCAAGCATTTCTTCCCAGCCTATTAATACGCTGGTGTGCGAAGGCGCAAACGCATTCTTCTCTACTACAGCAACCGGTGCAGGCCTTACTTATCAGTGGCAGGTTAATACGGGGCTGGGCTATGTGAATGTGATAAATGGTGGTATATACAGCGGCGCGACAAGTGCGTTCTTATCTATAACAGGTGTTGCCCTGGGTATGGACGGCTATACATATAGAGTAATAGTAAGCGGTTCTTGTACACCATCTGTAACATCTAACGACGCAGGGCTGAGGGTGAATGCTAAGCCGGCAATTACAGCGCAGCCAAGAGACACAGCAATATGCGCAGGTAGCGCAGCAGCATTTAATGCAATAGGTACAGGTGTAGGCGCCAGCTATCAATGGCAAGTGAATACAGGCGCAGGATATGCAAATGTTACGAATGGTGGTATATACAGCGGGGCCACAACCGGCACATTGAATATAAGCAGCACTACGGCAGCAATGAATGGCTACCTGTATAGATTAGTAGTATCCGGCACTTGTACGCCGTCTGCGATATCTAATGCAGCGACGCTACGGGTAAATACTTCGCCAACAATAACATCAGACCCCGGTAATATGACCATATGCTCTGGAGGAACTGCATCATTTAGTGTAGGCGCGATAGGCAGTGGCCTTACTTATCAGTGGCAGGTAAATACACCTGCAGGGTATGTAAATCTTGCTAACTTTTCGCCATATAGTGGTGCAACATCACCAGTCTTGATAATTGCAAATGCAACAACTGCGCTTAGCGGTAAACAATATCGCTGTGTGGTAAGTGGTAGCTGTGCGCCATCAGTAACATCAGGTTCTGCAACACTGACTGTAACAAATACTAGTCAGTGGACAGGTGCTGTAAGTACAGACTGGTCGAACCCTAACAACTGGGGCTGTGGTGTGGTGCCAACTGCAACCACCAATGTGTTGATACAACCGGGCGTGCCGCGTATGCCGCTGGTAGATATACCTAATGCTGTATGCGATAGCCTGACAATATCTTTAGGTGCTTCATTAGGATTTACCGGCTCAGGAAATGTGCTGGACCTGAAGGGCAGTGCATTTAACAATGGCTCATTCGATGCTTCTAATGGTAAAGTGGTGTTCTCCGGAACAGGACAACAGCTAATGCCTGGTGGTACTTACCAGGAGCTCTTCCTTACTAACTACGGCGACAAAGAAATGAGCGGGAATATAACAGTGACCGATAGCCTGAACCTTGAAAATGGTATGCTGGTAGTAGGTGACAATACATTATACATTGGCGATGCTGCCACAATATGGGGTGGTTCTTCCAACTCCTTTATACTTACAAACGGATTAGGCGCCGTAGCTGAACAGAATGTAGGTATAGGTGGCAAAGTAGGGCCCGTATATATACCAATAGGTGCATTGCGAAACTCTTATACACCAATGACCCTGGATAACACTGGCGGTACGGCAGATACCTTTAAAGTATGGGTGTATGACGCAGTGTACAGATACTATTACAATAATGTACCTACTACAACCAACCTGACATCTGACGCGGTGAACAGAACATGGATAGTGACAGAGAATACCAAAGGCGGCTCGAACATGACGCTAACCCTGCAATGGAATGCGGCTGATGAGCTGCCTGGCTTTGACAGAACAAGCTGCTTCATGTCTCATTACTTGTACCCTGACTGGCATAGCGGACCTGCAGGTGCAGCAAATGGTACAGGGCCATATACGGTTTCATTAAGTGGCATTACTTCATTCTCGCCATTTGGCATAGGCTCCGGTAATAGCGCACTGCCTGTGAATACGGTGACTAAAGAAGCAGGTAATGTAACTATATATCCTAACCCCGTATCAGGTGCGGAACTATATGTGAAGTTTGAACAAACAACCGAGAAGAGCGCTAACATAAGGATACTGGATGTGCTTGGTAAGCAACTTACTGAACGTCGTGTGGACTTATCGCATCAGAATGGTACTGTGATAGTGCCTGTAGAGGTAAATAACCTGACACCGGGCATGTATGTGATACAGGTAACAGATGCTGCAGGCAGCCCAATGCATGTAGAACGATTCATTAAACAATAACTGTAAAAGACGATTGTGAAAACGCCCATCTTAGGATGGGCATTTTTTTTGAGCTGTGGGGATTTAATGCCATAGAATGATACCGTAACTCTTAACGGTTATCGGGATAATAATAATTTAATAAAGAGCAGATTGCAATAGGGATAAAGGTTCCAAAGAAAGCATTTTTAGGATACAGGATATTTGGATGATGGCGGCATGATTTTGTGTTGCTGATCATTTAAAATAAACTGTATGACAATTACTAAAGAAAACGCGATTTATAGCGAAGAAGACATTCAGATATTAGGTGCTATGCCACCTAAAGGGGAAGCTGAAAATCTGGAAGATGATGAAGATATGGAAGACGAAGACCTGGATGATGAAGAGTACGAAGATCTGGATGAAGAAGATGAAGACAATTCAATCAGTGAAGCAGGCGAAGGAAGTGATGGCGGCTCTGGAAGTGAAGGATAAGCATTAAACGTAAGGTATTGAAATAAGAAGGCAGCCAGAACTGGCTGCCTTCTTATTTAATTGATAAACAAGTTATTATTTTTAGCCTTCAACGGCATTTTGCTTAGGTTGTTCAGCATGCAGTAAGGCTTCATCTTCGAAGAAGGTTACTTTACCTGTAGCAATGTCATACATGGCAGGTACTATACCAATCTGTCCTTTATTTGCCATGTCCCTGATAATACTGCTCTCGGCTATCATTTCCTGAACAGTATTTCTTACGTTGATCCTGGCAACTGCATTTACAAACTCTGCATTGTCGCCATTGCGGTTTTCCTTTACTGTAGCTTCTTCCTCTACTGCAGGGTGTATATGCTCCAGTAGGGTAGTGATGTGGCCAAGCTTAACATTGTCGCACGCACCTTTTACTGCACCACAGCCTGTATGACCTAAGACAACGATGAGTTTAGAGCCTGCTACTGCTACCGCATATTCCAGGGAGCCAAGTACATTAGGAGAGATAACATTACCGCCTATGCGAATGCTAAAAATATCACCAAGGCCCAGGTTAAAAACAACCTCTGCAGCTGTACGTGAATCCATGCAGCTAAGGATGGCTGCGAAGGGCCATTGCCCATCTTTAGTAATGTTTACCAGCTCCAGCATATCGTGGTTGATAGCCAGGTTGTTGACGAAACGGAAATTGCCTTCTTTTAATAAGTTTACAGCATCCTTTGGCGTAATGTCATGAGATATCGTTCTGGTTGGCATGGTGTTCAAATTTCAAAAAGTTTTGCTTGGTTATTTAATGGTTTAGCCAGTTGCTGTAACAGTTCTCTATGAGTGCCTGAAGTTCTTTCAGGGATCTCATTTAAATGAAGCATGCTACTTAACAAGTCCTTTTCACTATAAGTTTTAGGAACTTTATAGATGTCTTTGAAGCCGACCAGGGAAACTTTGATGTTTTTCTCCCTGGCGCCAACATCATGAAATTCCCTTATAATGTCCAGAACGTCAAAGTTAATGTATTCTGACTTGCTGGCATCTATTATTAAATTGCTATCAGGCAGTATGCTGTCCAGCGTTGTTTTTATGCTTGCTTTGTTTAAGAAAGATACCTCCTGTGCCAGCGTAAGCTTAACAATGTCGCCATTGCTGTAGGTATTCCTTATATAATAATATGGGATGCGCATGTTTTGCCTCAGTATATAAAAGATGCTTATTAATAAACCAATGCCAACACCCTTCAACAAGTCCAGCGCAACGACAGCGGTGAGCGTAGCAATGAACGGGATGAACTCGGTGAGACCACCCTTCCACATGTGCCTGAACATAGATGGTTTACATAATCTATAGCCGGTAAAAATGAGAATGGCAGCTAATGAAGCCTTGGGTATTAAGTTAAGCAGCACAGGTATGGACGCGACACATATTAGCAATAATACACCGTGAATGATAGTGCTTAATTTGCTTTTCGCTCCTGCGTTAATGTTGGCGGAAGTGCGCACAATTACTGATGTAAGTGGTAGGCCACCGAGTAAGCCGCTAATGATGTTCCCTATGCCTTGCGCTTTCAATTCCTTGTTGGGCGAAGTGTATCTTTTTAAGGGGTCCATTTTGTCAGTGGCCTCGATGCAGAGCAATGTTTCAATAGAGGCTACTATAGCAATAATGAGGCCTGTTTCCCAAACCTTTATATTACTGAACCCTGAAAAATTTGGTAATGTAAACTGGTGAATGAACTCGGAAGCACTGCCTGCTATAGGCAGACTAACAAGATGAGAGCTGTCAAGACCATTACCGGGTGCAATAGAGATAATAAGTTGATTGATAATTGTACCGATCAATACTACTATGAGCCCTGCGGGAACAAGGCGCATTTTTTTAAACCAGTTTGTTTGCCAGAGTAGAAGTATAACGATGCCTGTAACTGAAATAACTATAGCAGCGGGCTGTATGTGTTGCAGTGCGCCTGTGATAAAATTTAGCATAAAACCATCATCTGCATCTGTCATGGTGGCTGTATTGTTTTTTACATAGCCAACAGCATCAGGCAATTGCTTGATAATAATGGTGAGTCCGATACCTGCCAGCATTCCTTCTATAACGCTGGAAGGAATATAGTTGGCAATACCGCCTGCTTTAACGAAGCCAAGTATTAGCTGTACGGCACCGGCTATAATAACGGAGCATAAAAAGATATCGAATGCCTTGAGCTCTGTGAGCGCTGCCAGCACTATGGCGGTGAGCCCGGCTGCCGGGCCTGTAACGCTGAGCTGTGAAGGGCTTAGAAAACCTACCACTATACCACCGATGATGCCTGCGACAACACCCGCAAATAATGGCGCATGGGAAGCCTGCGCTATGCCCAGGCATAAGGGCAAGGCTATGAGAAAAACGATAAGGCCGGATATGAAATTGGGCCTGGGGTTTGAGAATATTGATTGTTTTTGCATAAACACTGAATTGAATAAATGAATGGAAAGGACATAAGAATACAGGTGAGTAATATCACTGCATACATGTCATGAACAAAGAGTGTTTAGCGGAAGTCGGGAGGAGGCGTAATAGTATCAGGAGCGTGTTGCTGAAAGTAATGCTGATATCTATGAAAGGCAGCAACGAGTATATTACTATTAGCAATTGTTGGTTGAATGTAGTGAAGGCTTAAAAATTCTTTGTTTAAGTCGTCCTTCTTTTCCTTCACCGGGAGATCGTTATCACAATCATCACAGTCCTGAACCTGCTCCATAGATTGTCCTTTCAAAATCTTTACTGCCGCCTTCACAGGCAGGTATTGAAAAGAAAATATAAAAAGAAGTATGTAGCCGAGATAACGTTTCACGACTTGCAAAATAGAATTAAAGGTTCTAAGGAAACGTTAAACAATGAATTATAAATATTGTTTTGATAAAGATGGTGCGCTGTAGCTCAATACAGCGCACCATTTGCTACTAATGTATTATGGCTGGCCTGCGCCGCCGGAAGAACCATAGATTTGACGTTGCAAAACTGCCGCTTTATGCCAGACTGAATTATCAGCTATCCTTTAAAACAACACATTGATTTCTTTGCAAGGAGTAAATTGATAAGTAAATACTTTACTATCGAATTAATACCAACAAGGCAGTAGCTGTAAATACTTTATAATAGCCAAGAATAAGTGAGGGGTATTTTTCACGTTGTGGCTAAGCTAATAATTGATAATCTTTGACGTTGGAAATTGATTAGGGAAATTTAATATTGTGGTTCTACTTAAATAGTATTGAATTAAATGTACATTCGCAAGCCCATTGTTTTTATTACTATATACATATCAAATTGTTTAACGACACAACTAAAGAGTAAACCCCAATCATGAAACTGAAGTCAGTGATACACACAGGCCTGGTAATGGCAATGATATGCATAGTACCCAAAGCAAAAGCGCAAGGCCCGGGCTTTGGCGGCGATACACAGGATACACCAATAGATGGTGGTGCGTCCCTTCTGATAGTAGCAGGAGCATCTTACGGTATCAAGAAGATATACAACAAGCGCAAGCAGCAGAAGGAAGAACAGAAATAATATCCGGTGGTATTTTTCACGTTACCTGATATTTAATGTTTTATGCCTTTGAGAACTGATCTGTAAAGGGTTTAAGGGAAATTTAATGTATTTATCTTACTCATTAAAGATACCTTTGCAGGCCTGGTTATATTTTTTTTATTATTGTGAAATTTATTTAATTAAACATTTTTTAATGCGTTCGACATTCTCTATCCTTATCACTGCTCTATCATTATTGACAGTAAAGGCAAATGCACAGTGGGATTCTGTAGGTAATCAAGGATTTACCTCATCATCCATAAACTATCCATCTATAGTCGTGAATAGTGCAAGTATTCCGTACATATCATTTTACGATGGAAGCCTGTCAGGTAAAGCGACTGTGATGAATTATAGTGGGGGAAGCTGGTCGGCTGTAGGTACGGCTGGTTTTTCACTTGGCACTGCCTCTTACACATCTTTGACCTTAGACAACAATGACACACCTTATGTTGCTTATGAGGATGGCGGTAAAACCAGTAAGGCTATTGTGAAAAAGTATAATGGCAGCAGTTGGGTATTTGCAGGCGACAGTACTGGTATTTCGTCAGGTTCGGCAACATATATTAATCTTGCCCGTAACAAAAATAATGAACTCTATCTTGCTTATGTGGATGGCAGTAAGAGCAGTAGAGTAACCGTAAAAAAATATAACACGAGCAGCGGCAATTGGGATTCGGTAGGTAACATGGGCTTTTCTGCAAACTCTGCATCATGGCTTTCTTTGACTTTTGATACAAGTGGATTGCCTTATGTCGCTTATGCAGATGGAGGCAGCGGCAACAAGCTCTCGGTAATGAGAGACAGCGATAATATATGGGTATATGTAGGTACGGCGGGTGTTTCAGCCAATGGTGCTTTATGTAATTCTATTGTCATTGATGCCAGCAATATTCCTTATGTATCTTATAGGGATGGCAGCGTAAGCAATAAACTTACTGTGTTGGAATATAGCGGCGGTAGCTGGGCTGCTTTGGGAGGCACAGGGTTTACTATTAATCCGGCTGCTTACACCAGTATGCATATTGATAGCCACAATATACCATACGTAGCCTATGATGATTTTACTATAAACAAAGCAAGAGCAGTGCGATATAGCAGTGGCAGTTGGTCAGCGGTTGGAGATACTGTTTTTTCAGGGGGCAGCGCTACTCGCCTTGCTTCATTTATGGATAGTCATAATAATTTATATGCAGTCTATCCGGATGGTAGCAGAAGCAGCAAAGCCACAGTGATGAGATACCTGAATGGCACTACCTGGGATGGCAGCAGCTGGAATAACGGTACACCCGGAGATACGGTGGATGCTGTAATAGCATCCGGTACAGCCCCTTCTTCATTCAGTTGTAATAACCTTTATATAAATAGTGGCGTATCACTAAACACCGGGACCTCAGTTGTTGTGACAGTGAAAGGAAATCTTATCAACAATGGTAATGGTGTGAGCGGCACAGGTACGCTAAAATTTAGTAATAGCGGCACCTCTAATATTAGCGGTAATACTGTGAAGTTTGGTGGTAAGGTACAGGTGCTCTCAGGCTGTACGCTTGCTACTAACAATTTATTAGTGCTCACTTCAGATGCTACGAACACAGGCAGCATAGGCCAGAGCGCTGGTACCATAAGCGGTAATGTAGGTGTGCAACGCTACATACCCGGCAAGCGCTGTTTCCGTTTCTTTGGCCATCCATTTACAGATAGTATGGCATTATCTCAGCTTACAGATAGTATAGATATAACAGGTGCAGGTGGCTCTACCAATGGGTTTACTACTACGCCTACCAATAATCCATCAGCCTTCTGGTTTGATCCTACACTTGCAGATACCAGCACTACGGGCACTAACCCCGGCTGGGTGGCCTTTACTTCAGCCACTACCACCAGCTGGAAACAATACCAACTGTTGCGCCTGCTGGTACGTGGTGCAAAAGGTGAGGGACTTACTGGCGGCAGCTATACCCCAAGTGCAGCCACCTTCCAGGCAAAAGGAACAATAAACCAGGGAACACAGATAGTGACACTGACTAAAGGAGCCAACTCAGAATTTGTGGGTTGTGGTAATCCCTATCCAAGTGGTGTGGATATGAGCACCCTTGTACTGGGCAGTAATGTAGGTGCCAACTACTATGCATGGGATGCTACTGCGGGCACATCAGGTGCTTATGTTACTAATGCATTTAGCTTGTCGTATGTACTGCCATCCTTCAGTGCATTCTTTACTACGGTATCAGCTAATACAAATAACACTATTGAGTTCGATGAATCATCCAAGGCAAGCGGTGGCGCATCCATCTTTAAGACAACAGGTTCAGGCAACTGGGTGGAACTGCAACTGGCAGACAGCAATACGCATTGGGACAGGCTGCTGGTGAAGTTGGATGATAAAGCAGCGGATACTGTGGATAGGCAAGATGCTATAAAACTATACAACCCAAGTCTTGATTTTTATACACTATCAAAAGAAGGCAAGCGACTGGCTATAGACGCCCGTCCTTATGCAGACAGTGCAAGTATAGAGCTAGGCCTTACAGCATACAAAATGTATAAGCACTACGTGATAAAGACAGGCATGTATAACATACCTGCAGGTGCTAAACTATACCTGCATGATAAATACCTGGGCAAAACAGAAGAGCTGACAGCAGGCTATGCGTATTGGTTTGAGGTGACAAGTGATAGTAATAGCCAGGGTGTGAACCGCTTTGAACTGAACATGGTAGGTGAACCAACAACAGGTGTTGCAACAACAAAACTGCAAAGTAATAAGCTACAGGTAATACCTAACCCTGCACACAGCAGCATAGAACTAAACTACAACAAACAACAGGGAGCAATACGAATAGCTGTGATGAACATGGCCGGACAAGTAGTGTATAGCAAACAAACAGATGGCAATGCGGGTAAGACAGTAATAGCAATACAGAATTTACCTGCCGGTACTTATATAGCTGAAATAAGCGGCGCGAACCTGCATGTAACAGAAAAATTTATAAAAGAGTAAACCCTGATTATGAAAC
>JAFDXS010000610.1 GCA_018267795.1 Bacteroidota bacterium
CTGCACAGGAACGCTGGCTGGAAGTAAGCTCAGTATCTAACTTTGAAACCTTCCAGACCAACCGTATGAAAATACGCTTTAAGGACAGTAATGGTAAAACTCAATTGGTACATTCATTAAACGGCAGTTCACTTGCTCTGCCACGCATTATGGCCTGTATATTGGAAAACCACCAGACACCTGATGGTATAAAAATACCTGAAGTACTATTGCCGTATTTTGGCAGACCAATGATTAACTAGAAACAGTTTTTGAACTTTATTTTAAATATTAATTTCCACCTATGATACAACGCATACAATCAATTTGGCTTTTCCTTGCAGCGTTTGCAGCAGCTGGTTTGTTATACTTCAACCTATACACATATCATGCATTGGAAAATGCGGTTGACACTGCAAAGCAATTTAAAGCAAATGATAAGTATGGCCTTTTTGTGTTAGCTATATTGCTTATTATTCTTCCTCTTGTCAATATTTTCATGTTTAAAAATAGGAAGCGGCAAAAAGGTCTTGCTGCATTAAGCATAGTTGTAGCTATTGGCTTTATCGCAGTCATGGTGATGCTAGTTACTAATTTGACCAATAATACGCCTCCTCCTTCATCAGGCTCATACGGTATAGGCGCAATAATGCCAATTCTCAGCATAATATTCCTTGCCCTTGCCATAAGTGGCATTCGCAAAGATGAAAAGCTGGTAAAGTCGTTGGATAGGCTGCGTTAATGTTTATATTTTAAAGCTTATACCTATCATAGCGCCTATATAACTGAAGGGGATGGAATAGGTTGGCTCTGTATTTGCGTTGTATGTACCGCTCTGCACATAGTTAACTGTACCTGGGGTAACATATTGTAGTGGCACTGGTCTGCCGTCATTAGCAAATGCTGTTACTTTTTGCTCTTTCAATTCAACAGATAGTGACATTACGTTCACCTCTGCCCACAGTTTTATTTTATCTACTTTATAACTAAACCCCAGAGCTCCAGTATAACCGACTGT
This sequence comes from Bacteroidota bacterium, assembly GCA_018267795.1. GTDB lineage: Bacteria > Bacteroidota > Bacteroidia > Chitinophagales > Chitinophagaceae > SZAS-30. Next base: position 998 of record JAFDXS010000610.1, read on the forward strand.
AAACTTTGAACTTTCCTCCAGGGTATATTCTTTATTGTTTATACCATTAGGACCACCGGCTAAATAATCAAATCTATAGGTGCGTTCTACCTTTGTGTTAACAGGTAATACCAGCCCTACACGAGTGTATAAATTAAACCCCTGCTCCCCCGACTGCAATATAAATGAGGGGATAAGCATAATAGGTGACTTTGCTTTGCTCAGAATATTAATATTAGCGTTGTATCCGGAAGACAAATAATTGTACGAGTTACTTGTATAGCTAAATGGAGCAATATTAAATTGACCTGCAAGCTCAAACCCAACATGAGAATCAAACATATAACCAGCTGCTACTACAGCATGTACACCCGTATTAAATGATACTTTCTTTACCTCAAAATCAGTAAGCGTTGCGGTGCTCCCATTGTTGTTGTTAACATAGTGCAGACTGCCATTATACGGTGTTCCATATGCACTCATTGTTTGGCCTCCCTGGGTAAAGGCATAACCAATACCTACTCTGCCATACCACATAGAATTGGGAAAAGTTTTTTTCCTGGGTGGAAGCTTAGTATGAGTGGTCTTCATAAAAGCAGCATGCTGGGCAAAAAGGCTAAAGCTGCCGCACACTAAAATAAGTGTAAATAATTTTTTCATAATTGCTGGTGTAAAAAATAAAAAGGGTAATTATTGCCGTGAAATTGGCAATAATTTTTCTATAACGCAAACTGATGCGTTACAGACTCATGCTAATACCAACCAAGAGGCCTGCATTACTGAATGGTACAGAATTAGTAGCCTGAGCACCATTTGAGCTAGCATTGGGGTTATTTCCTTTCAAAGCGAAAGCTTGCGTTACTGATAA
>JAFDXS010000611.1 GCA_018267795.1 Bacteroidota bacterium
CTCCGCTAAAATCCCAAGTATAGGATGTACCTGTAGCTGGTGCTACACCTCCGAAAGCAACCTCCAGGGTATCATGCTGGCAAACTTTGTTTTTATCGGTAGATATTTTTGCTATTACTGCATCTATTGATACATAGGTTGAGTCTTTCTGTACAGGGCAACCCAATACATTCACACTTGCAACATAAAAACCTGTATCGGGCACATGCACACCATTTCTTACTGCGTTTTGCTGTTTACTGCTAAAGCCGGAAGGCCCTGTCCATGAGTATAATGCGTTTTGCGCGGTGTCTATATTTAGCTTTAGCGTATCGCCCAGGCATAGTGGGCTATTATTGCCTATAGCCAGCTGTGGAGGCGGTGCATTTACTATTACCGTTATCACAGCAAGGTCGCTGGTACAGCCATTTACAGTTTGCCGCACATAATAGTAAAAAGTACCTACTGAATCTGTTTTGGGAATAGGAGCTGTGACAGTTCCAACGGTATCTGTTTTGCTTATATACCATTTCAAGTTTTTGCCGTATGCTGTGAGTGGTTTAGGTGAAGGGGTATTTTTACAATAGTACACGGTAGGTGTAGTTTGTGGTGGCGGCGTAATATTAGGTACCAGGTGCATAATAATAGTGTCTGGCACACAGGCTGGCGTGACACCTATAGCTACGTAAGTACGTGGCACCGAACCCATATTAATGTTGATGGTAATCCCACGATTGGTATCAAGGCCTGTAACTGTTCCTATTGCCGAATCCAGCACTGTGGTATCAGCAGAGAATGGTCTTCCCATTACAGAGTCAACCACTATTGTAGATTTGAGATCTGTAGTATTGGATGCATACCAGGTCCACTTGTACGAGTTGCCTTTATTTATTGTTAGTGGCACTGTACTATTCCTGCAGACAGAAAGATCGTGCTTGGAATTAAATAGATCCGGATCGCCTACATGTTGCCATTTAGGATGCGTAGATTCCAGCGCAAGATTTATATCACCTTCACGCAGTATATATGCATATATCAGCTCAGTTGATTCGCCCGGCTGCAAACTATCAAGAGAAAACACCAGTCCTATGCCTACGTCATTATAATAATATCGGTATCCCTTTGCATAGATGGGCTCACCGGTAATTGGATTGTAACCAACAATAGTTGCAGAGTCAATAAATGAAACAGAATGATAATGATACGCAATAGTGTCGGCCTCATTGTACATAGCTTTAAGATCTTCACCCACCGGGCTAAGCCCTACGGTACTATCCAGAAAAAAACATTTGGCCCGGCAATCTAAAGTACCTAAGCCAAGGTATGCCCGCTGGTATTTATAGCCAAGCGTAGATACAAGTGTTCTATTTTGAGCATTAGGCAGCTGGTATGGTATGAAATTGTACGTATGGTATGAACCTGATTCCGGTTGTGTATTATCAGGGTCCACTGTTCGCAGATAAAAAATGTCTTTTATTGTACTGGCAGTTGTATTAGTGAGTGTAACGGTAACAGTGAAAAATACATTATCAGAATCTAAGGATGTTTCCTGTTTAATGTCCAGGCCATTCATTTTGCCCTGCCAAATACCCGAAATGGTTTTTACGTTATTTGAATAAGAAATATTCTTCCCTGTAAGTCCAGGGTTTGAAAAGCTATAACCGGTAGTACCGCAACCGCCGCCACCTCCATTCCAGGCATTTGCCTGTACCCCATTAGTTTGTATGCTCCAGCCTTCCTGCGGTGTACCCGGAAGAAAGTAGTCGCCAAAATAAGGAGGCGTGCCTACCGTCCAGCCATTCTTATCAGGATCTGCCACAAAGCCTAGTCCGCCGCCATTGGTACACGCCGCGGGGTAACAT
>JAFDXS010000612.1 GCA_018267795.1 Bacteroidota bacterium
TTATTCATGATCAGGGTTCATAGCAGGGTTCTCAGTGTTTTCGTATGCTGTATGTTGCTCTCTGTTTTTTGTAGCAGAGATGTATTTGCGCAGGCACAGCCGGCGCAGCAGCAACCGCCTGTGCCTTTTCAAATGGTTCAGCCGCATCCAGCGGCTAAGCTGGCGCAACGCATGGAGATCGATGCCAAGCGCGCCGTAACAGATATTAATGGTGATGACGCTCTTCCCCGTTCGCGCGAATTTTTGCGTGTGGACAGTAGTTATTATGTAGGTTGGATGTATGAGGGCGTGTCTAAATACAACCACGCAGCAGATTATCTCGGTTTTAAGAATGCCTCTGTTCCATTAGAGCACGCGCTCATTTCAATGGAGCGCGACTATAAAAAGTATCTTGCTAACCGCACCCCCGATGTGATACAGTATATAGGCGAATACCGTTTTCATCTGGACTATACACTTACGGCCTATTACCTCATGAACTGCTATAGCAATATGGAGCAGCCTGATAAGGTAATAGCACTTTTGCGTCGTGTATTGCATTGGAATTTCCAACGCGATTTCTATATGGATGCCTACGATTTCCTCGCATGGACAGTGCATCGCAATCGTTTCTACACAAGTGACAAATATCCTTTCCTTAAAAATTCAATAAATGAAAATGAAAAGCTGGCCAACAGTTATCTCGATAGCCAGCTAAGAAGATTGGCGCGCAATGAAGCATTGAATGCGCGCGTTTTCAAACCCGGTTATGATGATATGGATAAAATGTCCGTATATCATTACAAAAACATTCTTTACAGCTATGCTTTCAAAATAGACTCTGCCCAGCACTATTTTGATCTCATGCGCAATAGCCCGGTTTTCTCGCATAATAACTATGCAACATTCCGCGCTATATGTGGCGATTTTAGAACAGCAGAAACAGAATACAAAAAGGCCTCGCAACAAGATCCTGGCGATAAGCGCCTGCAGGAATGGGCCTACTACACATCCATACTGGACATTTATAAAGGCAATCCCGCTGCGGGTGCAGATATGATGCGCGATATGATAAAAGCCGCAGGCTCTACTCCTGGCTTTGGCTGGTACAATATTGGCCTCGCACGCAGCATGTATTACAACGGCAATATTAATGATGCAGTTACTTACATTAACAAAGCAGCAGAATTTAAAGAAGTGCATATAGGCACAACGCTTGGGCAAAGTCATTATGATTTCAGCATACAGTTGCAGAAGCTGATGGACAAAGAAGCCCAATGGGAAATGCAGAAGTTTGAAAATAGTAATTGGTGGTATAATCCCTATGTACTGGCTCGCATGGGCCGCATATTGGGTGATAAGTACATGCAGCAGTTCCTTATCATCAACCAGTTTTCTCAAAACCCCGAGCGCGACAGGGTTATCTATAAATTATTCTCTACTGAAAGCACCGTCAGCTGGGACGAAATATGGTACCTCATTCGCGATTTCAGTACACAGTTTTTCCTCGATAAGTTTAAGTATGAGGCAGAAACAGACACGCGCAAATATATTCGCAAGTACTTTCAGTTTTTTGTAGCCCGCCTCGAGATGAAGCAGGGCAATTACACCCTTGCCAAAACAATGCTCGATGGTATATTGCAAGGTCCCACCATCGACCCTGAATACGAAAAGTTATTCATAGCCCGTATCATGCAGGCAGAGGCAGAATGTGCCAAAGAAAGAAACGACAACCTGGCCTACAACGACTGGATGTACAAAATGTACCAGCTATACCCGCAGTTAATACCATTTACCGGTCTGCAGATGAACATGAACCTGCACATCAATGGCGCGGCAGATGCGCAGGTACTGGAA
>JAFDXS010000613.1 GCA_018267795.1 Bacteroidota bacterium
AAACCCAAACCGATCCCACTTTAGAAGTATGGATATATGGCAAAGTGGAAGCGCTGAAGATGAACTGGTAACGAGCGGCTGGCTGGGCAGGTACCTGGATAATGCCTGTACAGACTGTGATAAACATAATGCCTTTGCTATAGAAGTGGATGATACACTGAGCCTGGCAATGAAAGGAAAGCAGCGTAACGCTATAGCCGTGCAGGATATAAACCAGTTTCATAATGCGGCAGGGAATCTATACTTCGGCAAGCTGATACAAACACACGAACAAGAGCATGATGCGCAACTGGCAAGCTACTTGTATAGGACACTGAGTGAAACAATATCTGCTGCAGACTATGTGTACCAGCAGAATAAGATATATACTGGTAGTCAGGCATATCCCAATACTGCTATAGGTAAGCATATGAAAACCATAGGTAGCCTGATAAATGCAGGTGCAGAGACAAGGGTTTACTATGTATCGCATGGCAGCTTCGATACGCATGTGGACCAGAAGAACCGGCAGAACAAACTGTTTACAGAGCTTGATGATTCCCTAAGCGCATTAGTGGCTGATTTGCAATGTAGTGGCAGATTCAATGATGTGATGATCATGACCTTTTCGGAGTTTGGCCGAAGAGTGGCGCAGAATGCAAGCAATGGCACGGACCATGGTACTGCTAACAATATGTTCTTTTTAAGCGGCGGCCTTAAGAAAGCCGGGCTATATAATCCGTTGCCTGATTTGAACAACCTGGATGCAGGAGATATGAAGTACAGCATTGACTTTAAGCAAGTGTATGCGACTGTGCTTGACAAATGGATGAACGTAGTTCCCAAGGAGATACTCACAAAAAGTTACGATACTATGTCATTTATATAAGCAGACAGAAAGTGAAAAAGCTGTAACTTGTATATAGACTAAACGCAAAACAACAGGTGGTGTTTTACGTTTATCCAAGTATACCTGATATGACTTCATCTGTACATAGACTACATTTATTATTTTTTCTTTTCCTGCTTTTGTTTTGTGGTAGTGCGCGGGCGCAGAATGATAAAGGAAATATCATACATCTGAACAGCGGGCCTGTACATACGGATGCAAATGCTGCAAGGTGGATGGATAGTGTTGGCAAGGTAACAAGTAAGCAACCATTACAAGTGCTAATTCAGTTTTACAATATTCCGTCGGAGCAGGAAAGGATGAGCCTGAAAATGAACGGTGTGGTGCTTGAGGATTATGTGCAGGACAATGCATTTGTTTGTATTATTAAATTGCCCTTAAATACTTCACTAATTAATACTGCTAATCTGCATAGCATTGTGCCTGTGTCCGGTGAATGGAAAGGGGCGAGCTATCTGTGGAAGCGCCTAGCAGAACTTAAGACTAGCCAAACGGAGATAGTAGTGTCATTTTATGAAGATGTAGATATTACAGCTTGTAAAAAGATAATTGACCTAAACGGCGGACAAATATTACCCGGCAAGCTTAATGATTACGGAGCATATACGATTACAATTAATGCAAATAAAATAAAAGGATTGGCTGAATGGTATGGTGTTAAGTACATCAGTCCTGTATCACAGGATGTGCTGCTGGATTACAGATCGAAAGGGATGGAAGGTGCCAATATAGCCGGCCTTCCGGCAGCAGTTGGCGGTTACGGCTTGTTGGGAGATAGCATTACAATAGGAGTGGGTGATAATGTATCCGGTATTTATCATGCTGATCTTTATGACCGTATTATAAACTACAATCCCGCACCTGATACGCATCATGGTGTGCATATAAATGGCATAGTAGGCGGAGCGGGAATAATAGACCCGGCAGCACA
>JAFDXS010000614.1 GCA_018267795.1 Bacteroidota bacterium
GTCCTTAGCATATAGTATCCTGTTTATCTGGTCCAGCTGCTGCGGATTGAAGCGCAGGTTCATGTAGCCCTCATGTACTTTATTAGTATGCACCACCAGGTACAGGCCTATCCAGCAAAGGAGGAAGAAGGAAAGAAAGCGAAACCATTTGCCAAATGTCCAATAAGATGCGGCAATAGCAGCATTAGGGCTTCTGCCATGTAGCTTATCGGTTAGCGTAGTTTCTTGTTTCATTTCTTATTAATCAGGCTCTCTTTTTTCTCTTCTCTATATGCAGGAACAGGCAAGCAGCAGAGAATAATAATTAGAAAGATAAATTATCACATACTTGCCAATGATTGTGTGAAAGTAGAATATCAGCACGAATTGTACAAATGTGTAAGTACCGGTGAATTCGATAAAGGCAGTTGAAAAATGATGTCTATTCAGCCAGCAAAGTAAAATATACAGGCCTCGAAATAATGATAAGGGAGAAGATTTACGAGGAGAAAATAAAGGCTGCATCCATTTAAAACCATTATCAGTATTGACTTATTTGTACTAATAATATTTGTTTTAACGCCTCGGCAAAGGACAAACATCAGAGCAAATAACATGGAAAAAATGCCCAAAAAAGAGCTAAGAAAAGACAGAAAAACAAGCTTGTTAATAACTGGTTAATGCTGAATGACAAGGAGATACGTGCAATTATTTTTTTATTTCATAAGCGATCGTTAAGCGATTACAAAAACATCGTTAAGCAGGCCATTATCTTTTGAAGGAATAGGAAAGGACAGCATCTTTGCTGCCTAATTGAACCAATAAGCCCTAAGCTTAAAAATAAACTGAATTAGATGTACTACTTGCCCATACCGTTATTACTGGCCTTAATCCTCCTTATTGTGCAAATAACCCACAACGCTAAGAAAACAAAATAGCCCACTCAATACCCTTCGCTATACTATAGAAATTGAAATGGCTGCCCTGAAGGGTAGCCATTTACGTTATATAGAGTGTAGGGGTGGCACGTAAAAGGGCGGGTGGGAAACCCGCCATCATACTGATAGAATGGTTTGGGTAGAATAAGAAGCAATTATTTATATCGCTGATTGTAGATACAAATGCAATACGGCTGCAAGGTATATGCAGCCGATGAGTGAAAAAAGCGTAGTTCCACGCTTTTTTATATCAGTTATTTTTTGTATTTGCCCGGCCTTTAGAGCGGATCGCTCTTTTCTCTTCTTTGGTTTCTTCACCTATAAGGATAGCCCAGGGCTTCAATCCGTCCACCCGCTCGCTAATAATTTTGATGATGGCAGTGAGTGGAATAAACAAGAACATGCCTGGAATACCCCAGAGCTGCTCACCTACTATCACGGCCACTATTGTAATGAAAGGATTCATCTTTACGCTGCCACCCACTATGCGGGGCATCAATACGTTGGCATCCAGTACATGAATGATAAGGAATACAAGGCCCACCTCCAGCGCCTGGTTGCCGGTGCCATTGGCAAAGGTGACAAACATGCCTATAACAATGGAAGTATAAATACCTAAGTATGGAATGATATTCAGCACTGCGGCCAGTATGCCGAGTAATATGGCATATTGAATGCCTAAAATACCCAATACACTGCAATTGACAATAGCAAGTACCGTCATCTCAATAAGCAAGCCTAAAACATAGCTGTTAATAACCGAACGGGTAGCAACTACAACCTCAGCCACATCAGCCCTGTGCTGCGGTCGAAATAAGGCCATGACAAAGCGGGTAAGCAGCCTGCGATGGTAAAGCATGAAATAGGTATAGATGATAATAAAGATCACCCAGATG
>JAFDXS010000615.1 GCA_018267795.1 Bacteroidota bacterium
AAGCTTACCATCACCTGGGGCGGAGTAAACGCTTGCCGGGGAATACATTGTTTTAATGCGACAATGTCACATTTTGCTGAGAAAAAGTTTTTGAGACATTTTATTTGTACAGCCCGCTATTGGCGGGCTTATTGCTTTTTTATATGTCTCCCAAAATGTCGCAAAATGTCACATTTTATGGACATGTGAAATTTTCCGGAATTTCCGGTTTTTTCCGTTGCGGTATTTTGTAATAAGTGCTCCAGGTAACGTTTTGAAGTGCTTATTTCCGGTTGGGTGAAATTTCCGGTAAGCGGAAATTCTGCCGATTGGGTTTACAGGTTTGTCAAAGAACTTTTATGCAATTGTACCCTGGTTGAGCTCATTGCATGCCTTCAGGAGATTCCTCCCTTGCGGTCGGAATGACGCCCCTGATTTTGGGGCTTAGCTTTGTGCAAGGTACTATTGTGAAGATGTGGGTTCCAAAAAAAGATGTCCACATTTTTAGTCGAGTGAGAGATTGATGATTTATAGGCAGCTTTGAATAATTATTTTTTGTTCGACGTGAGTGTATTAGTTAGGGCATCAACATGGGAAAGGTAATTAGTAAGAAATTTCTGCTTTTGTGCTGAATGTTTTGGGATTTGTAAGGATGTTTAGCATGAAATCTGCGAGATCGGCACGGGCAATACTGGAGGGGTGTTTGATATGTCCGGTTATTGCGGTTCTGTAGCTGCCTGTAAATGCTTTGTTCTTTAGCATAGGCGGCCTGACAATGGTCCAGTTCAGCTTGCTTTCTTCAACTATGTGTTCCATCAGCCGCATATCGGCATACATGTTCTTCAGTATCTTTTGCAGTACCAGTTTAGTAAGCATGCTGATAAAGAACCCCATCTGTTTGTTTACATATAATGCACCTGCTGAAATACAAATCAAACGTTGCACACCTGCAGCTTCCATAGCTGAAATAATGTTGGTGATCCCAGTTGAATATAGGGTTGTCGGCTGCCTGCTGCCTACACCAAGGCAGGAGATGACTGCATCCATTCCCTGCATGTAATGTGCGAAAGTTGACGGTTGTAAAACATCCCCCTGAAAGATTTTCAAGTGGGGATGCTGCATACTGAATGATTGCAGGTTGCGGACAATGATGGTTACTTCGTGGCCTCTATCCAATGCCTGCTTTACTACTTCCTGCCCCGTGCCGCCCGTTGCCCCGAATACAATCAATTTTTCCATATTAATCATTTAATTTATGATAGATACCGCGCTCGATCTGTATACCTTTTTCCCGGCAGAAAGCAGCCAGGTCAAAGCCTTCCTGCTGATAGGCTGCCTGTACTTTCTCCCTTGCCATTTTTAATGCTGCTTCATTTTCCCATATAGCCATGGTGTAGTAAACAAGATCTCCTTCGGTGTTTACAGGCTGGAATATTTCATCTCTAATAAAGCCTGGCTGCTGGTGGATGATGGCCCTGTTGATATTCATGCGTTCGATGAATTCTTCTTTCGCATTTGCGGGGACAGTAAGCCTGTCAATTAGAATGTGGTTCATTTTCGTTTGTTTTAAGTTGTTTCGATTGCGTAATAATTAATACAAATGTACATCGATATCGAAATAAACTTATTTCTTTTGAAAATGCGGGAATAGTTTTGAGTGATATAGGTGTTGGCCGATTCAGTCCTTTGTCCGTTTGGTTTCTCTTTGTTTCGTACCTGGCGCGTGTTCCTACTTTTCTTTGGCGGCAAAGAAAAGTAGGCAAAAGAAAGCCGCCGGGAAAAAAAGCTTCCTTTTTCCCGGTTGGTGCTACTATGAGCGACAGTGCTACTGCTC
>JAFDXS010000616.1 GCA_018267795.1 Bacteroidota bacterium
GGGAGTCCGTTTTTTAGTTCTTTCCAGGTTTTACCACCATCTACGCTCTTCCACATACCGCTGCCGGGGCCGCCGGAATTAAATTCGTATGGGTAGCGCCTGAACTCCCATGTGGTAGCATAAATAATATTTGGGTTAGAAGGGTCAAGGGCTATATCAGCGCAGCCGGTTCTTTCGTTTACGTAGAATACGTTGTTCCATGTCTGGCCACCATCTGTAGATTTATACAAGCCTCTATGTTTGCTATTGCTCCACAAAGGACCGGGAACGGCAACATAAATATTTTGAGAATTTTTCGGGTCAATGATGATCTTGGCTATATGCTCTGTGCTGTCAAGGCCCACCTTATTCCAGTTGTTGCCCGCATCTGTAGATTTATAAAGGCCATCACCTATAGACACTGTATTGCGCATATTGCTTTCGCCGGAGCCAACAAACACTACTTTAGGATTTGATTGGTCTACAGCTACAGCACCTATGCTCATGCAGTACTTGTCAAAAATAGGCTTGAAAGAGGCGCCAGCATTTGTGCTTTTCCATACGCCACCGCCAGCAGTGCCTACGTATATTGTTTTGCTATCTGCCGCTACGCCGTCTATTGCAGTGATTCTGCCGCTCATAGTACCCGGCCCCAACCAGCGGGCTTCCATAGCGCCGAACGTGTATGCATTTACTTTTGTCTGCGCCTGGGCAATGCTGCCGGTAAGCAATGCACAAAAGAGTAAAGAATAATTTTTCATGAGAATTAAAGTATGCGTGTAAAAAAAGAATAAAAAAACCCGGCAATGAAGACCGGGTTTATCAATAAGTGTTTTATTTAGTTCCCGGCAGCAGGCTTGAAAATGCTCTCGTCTACAGGTTTGTTTACTTCTACTGATGTAAAGGTAACCGCACCTTGTTCTGAGCCTACGGTCATTGGGAATACAATGCCTTCCGGTAGTTTCTGGTAGTTGCTGTAGTTGATGGTTTGCTCTACTTCTTTACCGTTAGCTGTTGCTTTTTCTATAGAACGTATCTGGTAGTAAGAAGTAGCATCTATATACATAGTTTCTTCTTTTCCGCTTTTATAGGTCACTTTTAGTTTGTAGCACTCAGTGCCTTCTACATCATCCTTACCCAGGTATTCCACTTTGTTCCCCTTTGCCTGGTAGTCCACCAATGGTCCTTGTATGTCCAGTTCATCTTGCCCCTGTTTTACATCTTCAGCGGTCATAGCTTCCGGTTTTGTCTGTCCGCCTACGGGGTAATACTGCCAGCCCGCTGTAGGAGTAAGGATGCTATAATTTGCCATTCCACCAATATTTATATCCTGGCGTGCCCCTTTGCCGTTAACACGGGTAAATGTCATGTCTATTTTCTGTCCCTGTACATTTACACTGCCCACCATTTTTATGGAGTTGACTTTTTTCCAGTTTTGTATGCCGCCGGTAGCGTCTAAATGTTTCTTTATTATGTCGTCTGCTGTTTGCGCTTTCGTAGCGGTAAAACTGCCTAAAAGCAGCATAAATGACATAGCAGCTAATTGCAAGCTCTTCATAGGTCTCTGTTTTTAAAGTTGAATATGTAAGTTATATAAATTGTTCTAATGCTTTTGTAAAATAATCGATAAATAAAGAACTTTTTCTACCCCCATAAAGGGTATAATAGTCGTTGTCTATCAAAAGCTTGTTAAATCCGTCTTTACGTCAAGTAAATAGTTCCGTTCATGTAAATAATTTTATGGTCATACTGTCTTTGTCTTTTTTAGCACTTTGAAATCATTGATCACTAAAAAGATAAACTATGGCAAACGATT
>JAFDXS010000617.1 GCA_018267795.1 Bacteroidota bacterium
ATTTATGTTCTTAGTATAGTTCTTATTAGATCCAGCCTTGTGCGTGTAAATACTTAGCTATCTGTACGGCATTGGTAGCAGCGCCCTTTCGCAGGTTATCGGCCACTATCCAGCAGTTTAGCGTATTAGGCTGTGAGTAATCTCTTCTTATACGGCCTACAAATACTTCGTCTTTACCGGCAGCATCCAGCGGCATAGGATATGCGTTCGCCTTAGGATTGTCAATCACCACTACGCCAGGGAAGTTTGATAATATTTCGCGGACATCATTTTCATTGAAATCTTTTTCAAATTCAATATTCACGCTTTCGCTATGTCCACCCATTACCGGTACACGTACTGTAGTTGCAGTTACACGTATGCTGTCATCGCCCATTATCTTACAGGTTTCCTGCACCATCTTCATTTCTTCTTTGGTGTAGCCATTATCCTGAAACACATCTATGTGTGGCAACACATTCATATCTATGCGATGCGGGTACACACCGTGCCCATTACCACCTGCACGCTCGTCCAGCATTTCAGCAACTGCTTTTTGCCCGGTACCCGTTACAGACTGGTAAGTGCTTACTACTACACGCTTAATACCATATTCTTTATGCAATGGCTTTAGCACCATTACCATTTGTATAGTAGAGCAATTGGGGTTAGCTATTATCAAATCATCTTTTGTAAGAGTATCTCCATTTACTTCAGGCACTATAAGTTTTTTGTCAGGATGCATGCGCCATGCAGATGAATTGTCAACTACATAACAACCTACTTCTGCAAACTTAGGAGCCAGCTCAAGAGAGATACTGCCACCTGCTGAGAATAATGCTAAATGCGGCTTTCGTGCTATTGCTTCTTCTGCTGTTACCACATCGTATTCCTTACCTTTATAAGATACCTTCTTACCCGCTGAACGGGCAGAGGCGACAGGAATCAGTTCGGTCAAAGGAAAATTCCTTTCTTCAAGAATCTTTAACATGGTGCTGCCTACAAGGCCTGTAGCACCAACAACAGCTACGCGCATTATGTATTAATTAATTTTGGCGCAAAGGTACAATATGATAAGCAGAGAATTAAAATGAAGATGTAGCGGTACTTATAAAGCAGGAACACCTAATTGTGCCGCTACTTTTTGCAGATCTTCTACTACGCTTTCCACTACCGGTATGCCATCCTTCATATACAGCTGCTCTTTTTCTCTTTCAGGGTCGCCGGGTACCAGCACTTTCTCGTGCCCCTGGGCAGGAGTTGCTTTCCTGAAACGCTGAATCCAGTTATCCATGTGTTGCTTAAACTCATCAGCCGGGCGAAAAGCATCTACACGCATGGCACCGAAGAAATGCCCTAAGCCTTTACCCGGCATATTTTCCGGCATTGGCACATAGGCGGGGAATGGCGGCACCCAAGGCCCATAACTGGCACCACTTAATACCGCTGAGAATATATCTACTATACTACCAAGCGCATAGCCTTTGTGACTGCCATGCTCGCGATCGCTGCCTAATGGCAATAACGAGCCGCTGCTTTTTAGTGCGTTTGCATCTGTAGTAGCATTGCCGTCTTTATCCTGTACCCAGCCTATAGGTGCATCTGCATTTTTTCTTTGCAGTATTTCCAGCTTGCCGTTGGCAGCTGTGGTTGTAGCCATATCAGCAACAAAGGCGGGTTCAACACCTGCAGGTATGGCCACCGCTATGGGATTGGTGCCCAACATACGCTCTACTGAAAAAGTAGGTGCTACCAATGCACTGGCATTGGTCATTGCCATACCTATCATATCATGCTGTAGCGCCATCATAGCGT
>JAFDXS010000618.1 GCA_018267795.1 Bacteroidota bacterium
ATAGTCCATTACCTGGGCTGATTTAAGCAATGCTTTTGTAGGGATACAGCCCCAGTTAAGACAAATACCACCCAGACTCTCACGCTCTACCACCGCTGTCTTATAACCCAATTGTGATGCACGGATAGCAGCCACATATCCACCGGGCCCACTACCAATTACGATTACATCGTATGCCATAAAAAGGAAATATTTTGTTGTTGATTAATGTTACAAAAAGAACGCGACAAATGTAGCCAATAAAAAGAAGAAATTGGAACTGAGCATCAAAATTGAGCAAGCGCCTTAATAGATAAATTATTTACCATACAAATAGAAAAGCCCTTCGCAATTGCGAAGGGCTTACAATGATGTTGCAATACTGTTTATCCCTGATAGCCGTGGGCTGTTGCCTTGCGGCGATGGGGCTTGTGGTCGCCGCGTAATGAAGGTGTAAAGTCTTTAGTTACTTTTTCATCTTCATTATCATTTTGTTGTGCTTTTTTGGCAGCCATAGCTTTATAAATACGCATAGCAGGATAATACAATACACCTGCAGCCAATGCTACCAAACCGATGGTTTTCCAGTACTTTTTCATGTTATCTTAGTTTTGAGGTTTTTTAATGCTGTGCAGACAGTAGCATTAAAAAATCAAGCCAGTGAGTTGATGAAGCCGGCCATTTCATCAATTTTTAAGATTTTATCTACCTCAACATTTAAAATAGCCTGGGCAGGCATAAAGGACACCTCTGCCGTTTTCGGGTCCTGTACCACAACCAACCCACCTGCATTCTTTATAGCCTGCATCCCATCTACCCCATCAGCATTAGCGCCGGATAGTAATATACAAACCGCTTTTTCTCCAAAAGCATCCGCAGCAGATGCAAAAGTTATGTCAATACTCGGGCGGCTAAAATTTACTTTTTCAGAAAAATCAAGCGAAAACATCCTGTCTTTCTCTATTAACAAGTGATAGTCTGCAGGAGCTATATAAATATATCCTTCCTTTTGCGGCTCTTTATCTTCTACTTCTTTTACTTTAAGTACTGTTTTAGTGGCTATCAATTCGGTAAGTGTGGAATCATAAGAATTCATTCTGTGCAAAACCAGCACTATAGGTATATGAAAGTCTGCCTTTAGCTTAGGGATAACATGCAGCAACACATCAAGGCTGCCGGCAGAACCGCCTATGACTATAAGCTGATATTTGTTTATGCTATCTTCCGCCATATCTTTTCCTTGTCGGGCAATTGGGTGTATTTAGGTGCAATATCAGAGAACTTTATTGTTTCCTTGGCACCAAGCGCAAGGTAACCCAGCTTTTCAAGACTATCATCAAAAAGCTTGAAAACCCGTGTTTGCAAATCTTTGTCAAAATAGATAAGCACATTTCTGCAAAGTATCAGCTGAAATTCATTGAAAGAATGGTCTGATACAAGATTATGCGTGGAAAATATCATTTTGCCTCGCAGTGTGTCTTTAAATATTACATGGTCGTAGTTGGCAGTGTAGTAAGATGAAAAATCTTGCTTGCCACCTGCCAGTATATAATTTTTAGAATATTGCTTCATTTGGCTAAGCGGGAAAATACCTTTGTTGGCTTTCTCCAGTACAGAAGGATTTAAGTCTGTAGCATACAATAAAGATTTGTGCAAAAGGTTTGCCTCTTCCAGCAATATAGCCATAGAGTAAACTTCCTCCCCGGTGGAACAGCCGGCATGCCATATTCTTATAAAGGGTCTGGTGGCAAGCTGTGGTAATACCTCAGTAGCTATGACCTTATAAAAAAATGGGTCGCGAAACATT
>JAFDXS010000619.1 GCA_018267795.1 Bacteroidota bacterium
CAGTGCTTTTTTTACACCTACCCGTAATACGGCACGTATGGAACACATAAGAGACTCCGTACTAAATAATAGCGTGGTAGGCCCAGAAGAAATACATACAGAAAGCTATATAGAAAAGGGCGGCACATTTTACGCTTTGGCCTTTTACAAGCCTTATATATTTGGCGGAGCACGATCATACGATTCTCTTCATAAGAATGACAAGAAGCCACAAGCCTGGCTGGACAGGTTCATTGGCCGCACTTTTGCCTCAGCAGCCTATACTTATGCCAGAGACCCTAACGAATTCATGAATAACTTTACTGAGCGATGGGTACATTCATTCTCTAAAATATTCTTTATATCGCTCCCCATATTTGCATTTATCCTGTGGCTTGTATATATACGCCGCAGGAATAATTTCTACTATGTATCGCATGTCATCTTTGCGCTTCATTTTTATTGCATAGCATTCCTGCTCATTCTGTTAATTTCATTTTTAGCAGCTGCTGATAATATATCTGCATGGCTGGCTCTGGTTCTTATTATCATGATATTCGTATATCTGTACATAGCCATGCTGCGCTTTTATAAGCAAGGTTGGTTCAAAACTTTTATTAAGTTTTTCATTGCTTCAATGTTTATGGTGGTGTTACTTATCGGGCTCACGCTTATTTTCTTTATCAATTCATTCATCAGCACGGCTGCTGCATAATCAATCTTACCTTTTCATAAAAGTAAATGCCCCATAGTGGAAACTATGGGGCGTATTTACTTATAGAGGGTTACTAAACTCCTAATTAGCTGCAACCTGTAGTAGTACCACAGTTAGGGCACATATAGCAGGTACCGTTTCTTAGCGTGATGTTACCACAGTTGCGGCAGGCTGGCGCATCGGCGCTGGTGCCCATCAGTTTCTTTATTTCGGCAGTATTAGGTGCAGTAGCGCCTACTGCTTTAGGTGCAGTTGATGTTACTTTAGGTGCCTGCGATGCCGGTGCAGTTATACGCACCTGCGACAGTTGCTGTGCAGGGTTTTCTTCCATTGCATCTTCATCTTTTGGCAGTCTTGCAGGGTCCGGTACGTGTACCAGGTCTGTACGGTCCAGGTATTCATAAGCAAGCAGGCGGAAGATGTAATCCAGTACCGATGTAGCTTGCTTAATGTTTGGATGCTCTACCACGCCTGATGGCTCAAAACGCGTAAAGGTGAATTTATCAACATATTCTTCCAGCGGCACACCATATTGAAGGCCTACTGATATTGCTACAGCGAAGCTGTTTAGCAAGCTACGCATGGTAGCTCCTTCTTTCGCCATATCTATGAATATTTCACCCAGGGTACCGTCATTGTATTCACCCGTGCGAAGGAAGAGCGCCTGGCCACCTACTTTCGCCTTAAAGGTATATCCGCGACGCTTTGCACTCAGTGCCTTGCGTTCTACTATACGGCTCAGTTCACGTTTCAGCTGTGTATCCGGGCTGTCCTGTACGCGTTTGTTTACTTCTTCCAGCAGTTCCATTACAGTCAGCTTACTCATGTCCACTATCTGGCTGTCATTTATGTTTACTGCTTCTTCTTTAGTTTCTTCTTTTTTCTTCTTGTCGCTCTTGTTGCTCAGCGGCTGGCTCAGTTTAGATCCATCACGATATAAAGCACAAGCCTTCAGGCCCAGCTGCCAGCTTAGTTGGTAGCAATCTTTTATTTCGTCAACAGTTGCTTCGTTCGGCAGGTTGATGGTTTTAGAAATAGCACCACTAATGAATGGTTGCACTGCTGCCATCATACGTATGTGGCCATGT
>JAFDXS010000061.1 GCA_018267795.1 Bacteroidota bacterium
ATGGCAGTAAAGACAGTACCTACCAGGTAGTATCTGAAGCATATAAAAACGACAATCGCGTAAAAGTATATACTAAGCCTAACGGCGGTAAAGCGTCCGCGCTCAATTTCGGCATAGAGCATACCGAGGCCGAATATCTTTTGTGTATAGATGCAGATACTAATCTGTTACCTGATGCTGTCAGCGCTATGGTTAAGCATTTTGCCAATGAAGATGTTGGTGCAGTAGCAGGCAATGTAAAGGTGGGCAATGAAGTGAACATCCTTACGCGTTGGCAAAGTATCGAATACATCTCCAGCCAGAATTTCGACCGCAAGGCCTTTTCTTATATCAATGCTATTACGGTAGTGCCCGGTGCCATTGGCGCATTCAGGAAGCAGGCTATTGCAGATGCAGGTGGCTTCACCAGTGATACTTTTGCCGAGGATTGCGATCTCACCATCCGCATTCTTCGTGCAGGCTATATCATCAAAAACGAAAACAAAGCTATAGCTCTTACCGAAGCACCTGAAACGCTCAAAATGTTTCTTAAGCAACGCTTCCGCTGGAGTTTTGGCGTTATGCAGTCTTTCTGGAAAAACAGGGATGCCTTATTCAATTCTGAATATAAAAGCCTTGGCTGGGTGGCCTTGCCCAACATACTTATCTTCCAGATACTTATTCCGCTTGTCGCTCCGCTGGCCGATTTCTTTATGATAGTCGGGCTATTCACAGGCAATGCCATGGAGATATTTAAGTACTACGGCCTCTTTATGATGGTCGATGTTATAGTTGCTTTAATTGCATTCCTTTTCGAAAAAGAAAATACGACCAAGCTGTTATGGATCATTCCGCAGCGTCTCGTGTATAGGTGGCTTATGCTCTATGTGTTGTTCAGGTCCATCCGCCGTGCTATAAAGGGCGAGTTGCAAAGCTGGGGGGTCATCAAGCGTACAGGCAACGTGCAGGAAAATCCGCGACTTAGTTAATTTTGCGCACTACTATTTTGTGTAAATGAGTACAACCGAAAATGCTATCCTTGGTTTAAAGCTGCCCACAGATCCACGCTGGGTCAACCTGGCTGCTATTTCTCTGCAGGATATTCTTACCGATCACGCTTTTTGCGAGCAGAAAGCTGCTACACAGTGCATATCGCTCATACAGCTTTATCCTGATAAAATAGAGCTGGTAAATGCACTTGGGCCTATAGTTACTGAAGAGTGGGGGCATTTCCGTATGGTTTGGGCCGAAATGCAAAAGCGTGGCTTCTCATTAGGCAGGCAGCGCAAAGATGAATATGTAAACTTACTGGTGCAGCAAGAGCCTAAGGGGGTTAGCCCTGAAACTAAATTGCTGAACAAGCTTATGATGTGTGCACTTATCGAAGCTCGTAGCTGTGAACGCTTCCGTCTTTTGTCAGAAAATCTGGAAGATGAAGCTTTGAAGAAGTTCTATTATAAGTTTATGGTATCCGAAGCGGGCCATTACCGTTTATTTATTGAGCTGGCCGAGATCTATTTTCCGCTTGAAAAAGTCCGTGATGCCTGGCAGCAGTGGCTGCGTATAGAGGCACAGGTATTAGAACAGCTCACACCTCGAGGAGATAGAATGCATTAGGGTTTACTGTAATGCCATAGTAATAATTCCAATTTTATTGTAAAACTTATCCACATTACTTGTCAATATAATTGACATTTGTACCTTTATTAGGCAATGACGCCTAATCAAAAGCCAAAACAGTCAAAAAATGTCAGGTACGATAGCAATTCTATAGCTATGAAACCTGGCTCGCTTGTCATGTATATTGACATGAACAGCTACTTTGCCAGTTGCGAGCAGCAGTTCAGGCCCGAGCTTAGGGGCAAGCCTATTGGCGTCACCACTTACGATAGTCCTCATGCTGCCGTTATTGCACCTTCTATCGAGGCTAAGAAATTTGGTGTCAAAACAGGCATGCGCCTTAGCGATTGCAAGTTGCTTTGCCCACATATCATTCCCGTCACCACACGTCCTTATTTATATCGCATTGTGCATGTAGAGATCATGAGGATTCTGCAAAGCTATTGTATAGATGTACTTGCTAAAAGCATAGATGAGGCTGTAATCAATTTAAGCTCTTATCGCCTGGTGTATAAAGACTTTGTAGAGCTGGCAAAAAAGATAAAAAATGATATTTATAATAAATACGACTACATCAAATGTTCTATCGGTATAGCCCCTAATTCCTTTCTTGCCAAGCTGGCCACCGAATTACAAAAACCCGATGGCTTGGTACAGATAACACCTGAAAACATAGATCACCACCTCGCCACATTGAAGCTTACAGACTTGCCGGGAATAGCCGGCCGCAACGAACGAAGACTGAAGATGATAGGCATAGACAATCCCCTGCAAATGCGCCACGCTTCCCAGGCCCTGCTTAGGAAAGCCTTTGGCGGCATCGTTGGCTATTACTGGCACTGTAGGCTCAATTTTAGCGAGGTGGATCTATACTCCCGTTCGCAAACCCGCACCATGAGCACTATGCGCACCGTATCCCGCGAGCAGAGTGCTTCTAAACAGACGCTTGAATCTTTATTGGTTTCCTTGTGCACTCGCCTGGAGCAGCGCATGGTAAAGCAAGGTCTTTTTTGCAGGGAAGCCAGTTTCTTTATCAAGTATCGTAGCAAAACAGGTTGGGATACCAGCATTCGTTTTGCACAGCCGGTGCAGGATGCCCTTGAGCTGCGCAAGTATATTCTGGAACGCATCCATGAGTTTGAGCAATCTCACAATGTAGGTACCATGTTCAGCAATCAGGTACAGAGTATGGGCGTGGCCATACAGAATTTCATGGACGATAGTGCCCTTCAATATAGTTTATTCGACAACCGCATTCAGCAGGATGTAGTGCGCAAAACCATGTACACGCTCAAGGATAAATACGGCAAGAATATAGTTCGCAAGGGCTCTGAATTATTTAACCCTACTGTTATGAAAGATGCCATAGGCTTTGGCTCCGTTAAAGATTTATTGCTTGTGGGCGATGATGTCACTAATCAATATTTATTAGAGGAAGATTATTAAAAGAGAGTATGATAAACCAAAGAGCAAATGACCGCTTTGAGAAGGGTAGAGGTGCACAGTTCAATCCTAAGAATCGTTTCCTGAAAGGAGAATATATACAGGAGCACGTAGAGGCTATAGATGACTGGGAACAGGAAGACCGTAAGACCGAATACATATATGATGACAGCAAAACTTTGGTCAATACAGTTACAAGTCCTGATGTAGGAATGATGTATTCAGCCAATCCTTACCAGGGCTGCGAACATGGCTGTATTTATTGCTATGCGCGCAATTCTCACGAGTATTGGGGCTATAGTGCAGGGGTCGATTTTGAAAGCCGCATTGTGGTAAAGAAAAACGCACCGCAGCTACTGAAGAAATTTTTCGAAAATAAAAATTGGGAGCCTGCGGTAATATCTCTTAGCGGTAATACTGATTGTTACCAACCAATAGAGCGTAAAATGCGTATCACACGCAAGCTATTAGAAATATGTCTCGAATATCGCAACCCCGTAGGCATCCTTTCCAAAAATGCACTGGTGTTGCGCGATCTCGATGTTATTCAGGAATTAAATAAACACAATTTGGTGCGGGTATTTTCTTCTATTACTTCTTTAGACGAGGATTTGAGAAGATTACTGGAGCCTCGCACTGCCTCTTACAAATCTCGCCTTAAGGTAGTAGAAACGCTATCTAAAAATGGTATACCCACAGGCATTATGAACGCGCCATTGATACCGGGCCTAAATGACATGCACATGCCTGCAGTGCTGAAAGCGGCATCAGAAGCAGGTGCTAAATGGGCTGGCTATACTGTAGTGAGATTAAATGGGGCTATAGGTGGCATCTTCAAAGATTGGCTGTATAAGTCATTCCCTGACAGGGCAGAAAAAGTCTGGAACCAGATAAGTGCTTGCCACGAAGGCCATGTAAATGATAGCCGCTGGGGCAATCGCATAGTAGGCGATGGAAAATTTGCAGAACTAATAAAAACACAGTTCGAGATCTACACAAAAAAATATCACCTCAATGAAACACAAATGGAATGGAACACTAAAGACTTTAGAAGGATAAGAAACGGACAGTTGCCTTTGTTTTAAAAAGCTACCTGGGGTAGTTGCTATATGCCGACAGACTATCTAATTCTTGTGCTACTAAGAGATTCCATCGTTGCTGTTCTTCCTTATTCAGGCTATGTTTGGTTTCCACATCGTATTGTTCTTCCCGCGCTCTATATTCTTTGTATATAGTGTTGAAAATGGGTTGCGCATCCTGTAAATTGAATGCGGTCAACTTAGCGTCTGTTAAAACTTTATATAATGTTCTGGCATAAATCTCACAGATATCAAAATGTATCTGCTCATGTTTCAATGCATAATTGTCATTTATTACCACTTCTTTTGCCCAGGAATCATAGCAACTAAATTTTGACGTAATAAAGAACTTAGCTTTCTTATATATTGTAACTCTGTTTGTATTAAAGCCAAGCATACAATAACTCATAGCACCATAGTCACTATGCACAAAGGCATCACTTACAGTCCCTTTAAAATCTTTCCAGTCTAGTTTTTTATCTATTGACCAGTAAATTTCTTTTTGATATGCCAGTGGATCAGTCACATTATACACATCTGCTTTTACCCTATGGCAAGTGCTCCATACGTCAGGATATTTATGCTCAGTAATATGTATCAGGTTCCCACCTTTTGCAAGAGCTTCCTTTTTCAGAACGTTTAATACTTCATCATAACTGCAGTTTACAGTAATAATTTTTTCTTTAAACTGAACTTTACCAAGTAGCGTACCATTTATAGTGGTAGAATCGTCAATATCAACTACAATAACCTTATTGTAATCTGTTTGCTGAGCTTTTATTTGAAAACAAGACAGCAAAAAGAATAAAGAAATAAGAAAAATTTTCATCGGGTATAACTTGGGTGCTTTGTATTTCTAATGTGCTGCATGTTCCAGCGCGCCAAGATATCTTTCTGTATCCAGTGCTGCCATACATCCGCTGCCGGCAGCTGTCACAGCCTGGCGGTAGTTTTTGTCCTGCACATCACCGCAGGCAAATATGCCTTCCACATTTGTTTTTGATGTTCCTGGTACAGTTATAAGATAGCCCTGGTCATCCATATCAAGTATCCCTTTAAAGAGGTTTGAGTTAGGCGTATGTCCTATGGCCACGAAGAATGCTTTCACAGGTATTACTGTTTCTTCCTTCGTTTCGTGATTTAGTATTTTTATGCTATCAACCTTATGTTCACCCATCACCTCTTTAGTTTCAGAGTTCCAATATACCTTTATATTAGGTGTGTTCAGCACGCGCGCCTGCATTACCTTACTTGCACGCATTTCGCCACGGCGCACCAGCATATGCACAGTGCTGCACAGTTTTGACAGGTAGAGAGCCTCTTCGCAGGCAGTATCACCGGCGCCAACTATAGCCACTTCCTGTCCTTTAAAGAAGAACCCATCACATACAGCACAGGCAGAAACACCATGTCCGTTAAGCCTTTGTTCAGACTCCAGCCCCAGCCATTTGGCAGAAGCTCCGGTTGCCACTATCAGCGCGTCAGCTTCTATCCATTTTTCTTCGTCTATTTCCACGCGGAAGGGGCGTACACTTGCATCTACTTTCGTAGCCATACCCCAGCGTATATCAGCACCCATGCGCTGTGCCTGTTGTTCAAAATCTATCATCATCTGTGGCCCCATTATCCCGTTAGGGTAGCCTGGGTAGTTTTCCACATCCGTAGTTATTGTCAACTGTCCACCGGGTTGTAATCCTTGGTACAGCACTGGTTTAAGATTAGCACGTGCAGCATAAATAGCGGCAGTATATCCCGCAGGTCCGGATCCTATAATAAGACAGTGTACTTTTTCAACGTCAGCCATAATAATCTAAACAATTTCGCCCGCAAAAATGCGAAAGAATTATCGTTGCAACAAACCTTTGTTAGCAGAAATCGTTTATACCCCTATTATATTTTTTAAAGTATAACTTATTTAGGGATAATAATTGTTGAAATACTGCTGCCATAGCCGGCCCAGTAGCCAAGAGCACCATTGCTAACATTGCTTTTAGCATTAATAGGGGTGGCAAACGGGTTGCCAATAGCATTTCTGGCAAATGCCAGCGTATTTAAAAATGTATATACGCCATTATCTATGGAGCTCCATTTTACGGATATGGTATCACCTTTATAAAAATTGTTTAGCGCCGTACTATCAGGATTTATCGGGTTATAGCCTGGTCTTATGCGCAGGTTTTCATATACACCATTTGCTATCACATCCGAAAATGCATCCCCCTGGAAGTATCCTTCATGATTTTTATTCGTAAAATACCTTGCGAAGTTGCCCGGCGTATCAGGGTCTTTGAAATGAATAAACACCTGCATTTCATCCGGGTATTTAGTGTCAATAACAGTAGGTGGTTTTGCCGTCAGGGAATCTATCGTTATAGGCGCAGGTATTTTGGTAACAGAGGTATATGTTTGCCCGTTATATTCAATTTTCAGCGAATAAAATTTATTTATCTCACCCTTGAAATTGAATGAAGTTTTATCGGCGCTATCTATCGTGTATACATATAGTTTATTGCCACCGCTCGTATCTACCGAATATTCGCGCAGCACTATACTCGTAGTGCCATCAGACACCGTAATTTTCGCTCCATGCACAAAGCTGTTCTGAAAAGTACTGAGATCTATCTTCGAGAAAAAACCTATTGAGCTGGAGAGTATTACATAAGGCCATTGACCGTTTTCTATCTGTCCTTCCACCACAAGAGTTGGTGGACCTGAATCCAGGGTTATATGTACTTCCTTTTCACAGGAGCTCAACGATACAATAAAAATAAAAGCAGCAATAATTCCAATCTGGAGAATATTGCTGCTTAAAAAACGTTTGTGCATAGGATAATGGATGATTTCTTATAACAAACGCAAAATTAGCTTTATTGTTTTATGAACTTGCCAAATAGTAAATATTAATTACCAAATACATATTTGCCATCTGGTGTGTACATCACTGGCAATAGTTTGTGGTTCTTTTCAAAATAGTCGTAATCAGTTTTCAGGTTCACCCAAAACTTTTGCTTTACTTCATCTTTGCCATATTCACGTCCCAGGAAGTTTAAGCCATTCTTGGTAAAGCGAGTAGGATAGATATGCACCGGTATATATGTTTCGCCTGCGCATTTGGCATTCAGGCATATTACATATAGTTCCTGTATTCCTTCATCCGTCATTGGCATACAACCTACGGTTACGCAGCCGCCATGTATATAAATATCGCCTCCCGGCTTTTGTTTATCGCCTTCTACCATATCCGAGTAGTTAGGATAATTCAGAAGCAGCGACAAATAAAAATCACTCTTTGGATTAAATTCTTCTATAAAATAGCATCCTTCCGGCACCTGTCTGTCCCCCTCAGTACGCTTAGGGCCCAGTATGCCCGAAAGAGCACAGATATGATAGGTTTTTATGAGTTTATACTCACTGCTTGCATCATTGCGTGCCCACAGTTCCATCTCATTTTGTGCCTTAAACGTACGCAGGAAAATATCCTTGGCAGGGTAGCTAACGCCTCTCTTTTCAAACTCTTTACCTATGGTATCATTATACTTGGTACATGCCTGCGCAACGCGGCTGCACGAAAATTGAAAATTGCGAAAAGTCTGCATATCATCCTGGGCATTTGCAAGCTCAGAAAAACCACACGCCACCATCACCAAAATCAAACTGTTAAGCAGTTTTTTTACCATAGATATTTAAATATAGATTGAAAATAGACTTCTCGCTATAATAATAGCCTCCGTATCCTCACAAAAATAAGTATTTGATAGCATAAAGTTTTCTTAAAACCCTAAAAAACCCAGCAAAACAAGCCATAATATGACAATACTAATACACTGTCCATATGTCCCATATCTTATCAATTTCCTTTTTAGGAAAACATAATTCCCATTTATAAAAGCCAATGAATTTGGAGCGTCCTTTCTTTGCACCTCAATTCACACAATTAAGACAATGCGCAAAATAACATTACTAACATTCGGAATATTAGCATCTACCCATTCACTATTTGCACAACAACAGTTCAAACAAACCCCTGCACAGCAACTAATAGCTAGCACTGGCGAAGATTCCTTAAATTCTGGCCTTAGCGCTCACGCCAAAACGGTGATTTCAGGTTACGGTGATGTCTCCTACCAACGCGATTTCAACGAAAAGACAGCAACTGTAAATCTCAATCGTGCCGTACTTTTCGTAGGCCACCAGTTCAGCAGCAAAATCGCCTTCTTCTCCGAACTTGAGGTGGAAGACGCTAAGGTATCAGGCGGCGAACCAGGCGGCGAAGTATCTATGGAGCAGGCATATTTAAAGTTTGCACTTAATCCACGCCAGTATATAGTAGCAGGTCTCTTCATTCCACGCATAGGCATCCTTAATGAAAATCACCTCCCTATCAACTTCAACGGCGTTGAAAGACCATTAGTAGAAAGCTTTATCATCCCTGCCACCTGGCGCGAAATAGGCGTAGGCTTCTACGGCCAGACAGCTACTGCACCATTCACTTACAGCATAGCATTAGTTAATGGCCTCAACTCTGCTGATTTCGAGCACGGCTCAGGTATCCGCGAGGGCAGGGCAGAAGGCCGCCTCGGTGGCGCTAATAATTTGGCGATCACAGCATCCGTACAATACTTCGCAGGCAATTTCAAGTTCCAGGTTTCTGGCTATGCAGGCGGCACCAACCCACTTAGTCCACGCCAGTCAGATAGCCTGCAGCTAAATTCCGGCATGATGGGTACACCGCTTTATTTAGGTGAGGCAGACATCCAATATGCCAAAGGCGGCTTCTCTGCTAAAGCCCTCGGTACGATCATCTCACTGCCGGATGCTTCTTCAGTTAATAGAGCTTATGCCAATAATGTAGCAGAGCAAATGTATGGTGCCTATGCAGAGCTTGCTTACAATCTATTTGCAACCGCCCACAGCAGCCGTTGGAAGTCCCAGCAGCTCAACATCTTCGCCCGCTACGAAATGTTCGATATGAATGCAAGCATTCCATCAAACGGCGTGTACGATGGCACCGAAAAGCAATCGCACCTCATAGCAGGCTTCGGTTATTTACCCTTACCCAACGTTGTTATCAAAGCCGATGTACGCCTTATGCACACCGGCGCGCAAAACCCTGATCTAGTCTTAAGCCCTAACCCTGCAGCCCTGCCATATAACCAGAACAATACATTCCTTAATATTGGTGTTGGTTATTCCTTTTAAACTATGGATAGAAGAGACTTCATAAAAAGTTCC
>JAFDXS010000620.1 GCA_018267795.1 Bacteroidota bacterium
AGCTATAAACGTAAGCAGCTACCCGCGCGGACTATACTTTATTGAGTTGAATGATGGGCGCACGAGAAATATACAAAGAGTGATTTTAGAATAATAGCAAAGTGAAAAAGGGCTGAAGTTTTTCAGCCCTTTCATTTTTTTATCTTCAGAGTTCTTATTTTATCAGCATTAGCTCACCTTTCTCATCATACTGTTTGCCATCTGCACACAGGTATTGTATGTAGTAGAAATATGTGCCCATATCCTGCACCACTCCGCTGTATTTTCCATCCCATCCCAGGCGCTGGTCATGTGTTTCAAACACTACTTTACCCCAGCGGTCAAATACTCTGAATTGTTTTATCTGTATGCGGCCCTGGTTTATTGGGCGGAAGATATCATTCTTTCCATCACCGTTTGGTGTGAATGCACTCGGGAAATGAACAGTGCAGCAAGAGTGTGTAGCGACCAGTATACTATCTGCAGATGTGCAGCCATACTCGGTAGTAGCCGTTACCCTCACGTAGCCCGAAAGGCCTATAAAGCCATACACCTCTGCCTGGTTAGTTTCGCTACTGAAAAATGACGCTGGTGTCCACTGGTACAGATATGCAGGATTATAGCTTTCCAGCGTAAAGTGTACACTATCGCCTGTACACACGTCCGTACTGCTTGCATACGCAATGTGTGCATCAGCCAGCGGGTGTATATATATGGTATCCATTACCGGCAGCGATGGACATGAGTTAGATACCGCAGTTAGCTTCACCACATAGCTGCCCTGCGTATTCCAGCGCAGGCCGTAAGGGCCCGGGCCTGTGGCACCATATACTACAGTAGCGCCGCCGAAGTCCCATACATATTTATCTATCGTCTCGTTTGGTGTACCCACTGCCACATTCACTATTTGTCCCTGGCAAGCTTCTCTATTTAGTAATAGCGGTACTGAAGGGCTTTGCCTTACATCTACCACATAGCTGGCAAATGGGCTCTTACAGCCATGGTTATCCACCTGCAGCAGTACTTTTCTGCTACCGGCTGAGTCGAAGCGTATCACTACGGGGCCTTGTCCGCTGCCACCCACTATTTGTGCACCTGCGGGCATAGTCCAGTTATAGGTTGCGCTGCTTGTAGCGTTGCCGTAGTAGGTAAAGCTCATAGTATCA
Source organism: Bacteroidota bacterium (assembly GCA_018267795.1). Classification (GTDB taxonomy): domain Bacteria; phylum Bacteroidota; class Bacteroidia; order Chitinophagales; family Chitinophagaceae; genus SZAS-30. The sequence continues at coordinate 1,146 of JAFDXS010000620.1, forward strand.
TGCTGGCATACATAGGGTTGGTTGCTTAGTATTATGGCGTTAGGCTTGTAGTTTACTATCACCATTTCCTGCGCACGATCGCTTTCGCAGCCATTCACGGTTTGCGTCACGTAGTAGTAGCTGGTATCTGCATAGCTGGTACCGGGCGTAGGGGCAGCGGGTATGCCCACACCACCTGATGGCGCCAGGTACCATAGCAGGTTCACACCGCCCGCACTTAGCGGCACTGCCACATCATTCTGGCAATAGTTTTTGGTACTTACAGCAGGCACAGCAGGTTTAGGTTTTACCACCACTGTCACGGTAGCCTTATAACTTTCACAGCCATTTACTGTCTGGCTTACATAGTATACAAAAGTGCCCGCAGCAGTGGTAGTAGGTGTTGGCGTTACGGGGCTGCCGGCCTTTGTGGTATCTGTATACCAAAGCAGGTTCACGCCCCCGGCATATATTGGTCGCGCATTATCGTTCTGGCAATATATATAGGGGCTGCCGGTTACTGCAGGCGGCAATGGTTTGGCTACTATGCGCACATTTATGCTCGATGCTGCAGATGTTAGCCCACCTGATGTTACCGTTACACTATACACTCCACTGTTAGGTATACCCACAGCGGGTATGCTGATG
>JAFDXS010000621.1 GCA_018267795.1 Bacteroidota bacterium
CGGCACTGATGAAGTCACTCGTGTGCTGGGCAATCCTGATGACTTATACCATTATTACTATAAGTTCATCAAAGATGTAAATAAGAAAGACGATGAGCTGCTGGATAAAACCGTGGCCGAAATAACACAAGGAGATGTTACGCCCCGCCAAAAGGCACAGCACATATACGAATGGGTACAGAAGAATATGCACTATGTAGCATTTGAAGATAAGTTGGGTGGCTTCATTCCTCGTGAAGCAGCCGACATCTGCAAAAGAAAATTCGGCGATTGCAAAGATATGACCAGCATACAGGTAGCACTCTACCGCAAAGCGGGCATTGATGCCTACTTTACCTGGATAGGTACCCGCCACAAGCCCTACATTTACGAAGAAGTACCCTTGCCCATTACTGACAATCACATGATATGCACGATAAAGCTCGATGGCAAATGGGTGTTCCTGGATGGTACCGATCCGCTTATCCCTTTTGGCGTTCCACCTTCAGGCATACAAGGCAAAGAAGCCTTAATAGGCATAGATGCCAATACATATAAGATAGTAACAGTGCCTGTTTTACCCGCGAACAAGAATGTTACGGTTGACTCTACTAATATTCACATCACAGATAGAAATGTTGTTGGCACAATTAAGACCAACTATAAAGGCTACCATGCCTGGGGCATTGGCGAGGTGATGATGTATCGCAATGATGATGAAAAAGAAAAAGCTATCCGTTCTATTACTTCGCGTGGCTCCAACAAGTTTATGCAACAGAGTTATGATTATAAGGCTGCCGACAATGATAATAAAGATGTCACCGTTACCTCGCAGTTTGAGATAAAGGATTATGTGCAGAGCCTTGGTAAGGAATACTATGTAAATATGAACATGCAGCGCAGCTTTGAAGGTGAATATGCTGATGTTAAGGAACGTAAGGTGCCCATAGTGCACGATTATAAAAGCATCATTCGCCAGGTAGTCACAATGGATATACCTAAGGGTTACCATGTAAGCTATCTGCCACCAGGCAAACAAAAAAATATAGATGGCCTGCTGAGCTACAAGATAGCCTATAGCAAAACTGCAAAGCAGGTACAGCTGGTTAAGGAATTTGAATTACAATCGCTCTACATTAATCCCGATAAATTTGCTGCACAAAACAGTCTTGTTGACGAGCTGAAAAAACAATACAAAGAATCGGTAGTACTCACAGCCAATTAAGCTTTATGAAAAATAAATTACTCCTGCTCCCCTTCATTGCTTTATCTGTAGCAGCAAATGCCCAGTCTAAAAAAGTTTTTGAATGGGAACCCAAACCTGTACTGCACAAAATACCTGCAGCTTATAGCAAAGAGTCTGCAGTGATAATAGAAAATGATGTAAACCTGGAATACCGCAGCGAGCTTAGGGACATTTATGTATATCGTTCCATCCACCGCATAGTAAAGGTGATGGACGAAACAGGTATCGAGGCCTTTAATAAATTCACCATCCCTATGACCAATGGCAAAACCATTGAATTCATTAAAGCGCGTACCATACTGCCCGGTGGCAAAGTAATAGAGATAGGCAAAGACAAAGTAAAAGAAATAAAGAACGAAGAGGGAGTACCTCAATATCTCTTTGCCATGGAGGGTGTAGAAAAAAATGCAGAGGTAGAACTGCAATACACAGAGAAGAAGCCCCTTTCGCTTTTTGGTGCAGAGCTTTTCCAGTTTAGCATACCAGTCATGCAGGCCAACTTTTCTTTGAGTACTACGGAGAACATGGTCTTCCGTGTAAAA
>JAFDXS010000622.1 GCA_018267795.1 Bacteroidota bacterium
GCTACGCTAATGCTGCCTATATTGGTGGTACTTTCTGATACAATATCGCTATACGGTACTTATATAGGTGTCAATATTCGTGGGTTTACCAGCAGCAGCTTGTTTATGTCCCAGGTATTTCATTCCCTGGAATATAGCGATGCGCTGCCGGCAACTATCAAAACCTTCTTTTTCGGCTTTGCAGTAGGCATAATTGGTTGCTATAAGGGTTATTATTCCAAAAGGGGGACAGAAGGCGTGGGCCGTGCGGCAAACTCTGCAGTAGTAATTGCGTCCATTGCAGTATTTATACTTGATCTTCTGGCAGTGCAAATAACAGATGTATTAGGAATAAACTAAACAGAAATGAGTACGGCAGAACAGGCATATAAAAATGACAACACCGGTGGCATAGCAGATGCCACTAAACCTGTTATTGTGGTATCGCACGTCAATAAACGCTTTGGTAAAAATAAAGTGTTGAATGATTTCAATATCGAGCTGAACAAAGGTGAAACACTGGTTGTTTTAGGTAGATCAGGTGCCGGTAAATCCGTACTCATAAAGCTTATCATAGGGCTTATGGAGCCTGATGCCGGGGCAATAAATGTATTGGGCTATGATGTGCCGGCGCTGGACCATGATGGACTGGATGTATTAAGATCCCGTGTAGGCTTTCTTTTTCAGAGTAACGCGCTTTATGACTCTATGACTGTGCGTGAAAACCTAGAGTTTCCTATGCGCAGGCATATGTCGCAGCTTTCTCCTGAGGAAGTAGAAAAGACAATTATGGAAGTGCTTACCAATGTAGGCTTACCACATACTGTTGATATGCTGCCCTCAGAATTGTCGGGCGGTATGCAAAAGCGTATAGCTTTAGCGCGCACATTAGTACTTAAGCCGGAGATCATATTGTATGATGAGCCAACAACAGGCCTTGACCCAATAACAGGCAAAGAAATAAGTGAATTAATTGTGGAAGTGCAGAAAAAATACAATACTTCTTCTATCATCATATCGCATGACATGAAATGCGTGGAGATAACAGCGGATAGAATAGCAGTATTGATAGAAGGCAGAAATTATGCAAGCGGTACCTTTGATGAACTGAAACAATCGAATGATAGTAAAGTAAAAGCATTTTTTGAATAATTTAGTATATGGCTAAACAATCCATAAATAATGTAAAACTGGGGATTTTTGTATCGGCAGGGTTGCTCATCCTTATCCTTTCACTATATATAATAGGCAAGAACCATGGTATGTTTGGTTCTAACTTTTATGTAAAAGCAAGATTCTATAATGTAAATGGCCTGTTGCCAGGTAACAATGTTCGCTTTGCCGGTATACAGGCTGGCACCGTGAAAGATATAGAAATAATAAATGACACAAGCGTAGAGGTAACAATAGTGCTGGATAAGAAGATAAAGCCCTATATATACAAAAATGCTATCGCATCTATAGGCACTGAGGGCCTTATGGGCAATAAAATGATTAACATAGTACCGGGTAAAGAACCTGCTAAACCGGTAGAAGAAGGGGACTATCTTACTACACTGAAGGCCATTAATACAGATGCACTTATCCAAAGTCTTGCAAATACCAACTCTAATATAGAGGTGATCTCCCAGGAGGCTAAGCTGGCCATTCAGCGATTGAATAGAAGTGCATCATTGTGGGGTGTGCTTGAGGATACAACAATATCTCCTAATCTGGGGGCGTCTATGTCTAACGTTCGCAAGATATCTGCAAGAATAGATGATATGGCGGGTGTTCTGAACAATATTA
>JAFDXS010000623.1 GCA_018267795.1 Bacteroidota bacterium
GACATAGTTACGTCTTGTTTATACCGACATATTAAACTCTCTCAGCGCATCGTTAAGGCTGGTCTTAAGGTCGGTAGAAGCTTTGCGCTTACCTATTATCAGCGCGCAGCTCACCTGGTATTCACCGGCAGGGTATTTTTTGGTGTAGCTGCCGGGTATCACCACGCTTCTTGCCGGTACACGACCTTTATATTCAACAGGTTCTTCGCCTGATACATCAATGATCTTGGTAGATTGTGTAAGCACCACATTGGCACCCAGTACTGCTTCTTTCTCCACCACTACCCCTTCTACCACTATGCAGCGACTACCTATAAAGCAGCCATCTTCTATTATCACCGGGCCGGCCTGCAATGGCTCCAGCACACCACCTATACCTACACCACCGCTCAAGTGCACATGCTTGCCTATTTGTGCACAAGAGCCTACAGTAGCCCAGGTATCAACCATAGTGCCTTCATCTACATAGGCACCAATGTTCACGTAGGAAGGCATCAATACTACATTTCGTGCAATGTATGCGCCATAGCGGGCTACAGCATGCGGCACAGCACGCACACCAAGAGCAGCATAGTCTTTCTTCAGCAGCATCTTATCATAAAACTCGAAAGGAGGCATTGTCCAGGTTTGCATGGGCTGTATGCCGAAGTATAAGAGTATTGCCTGCTTCACCCATTGCTGAACCTCCCAGCCATTTTCGCCGGGTACTGCCACGCGCAGGCGACCTTTATCTATCTCTTCTATAGCCTCTCTTATTGCATCCTGGTATTGCTGTTCCTTTAAAAGTTCCCTGTTTTGATAAACTGCTTCAATTTTTTGCTGCAATTGCATGTTTTGTAGAATTTTGCTGCGAAAATAGTAAAGCTAAGGCCAACACGAATAAATTATAAAATAAAAGCACCCGTGTAAGGTGCTTTTATTTTTATTCTCTTATATATACTACCATTTTACGGTGAGGTAATCGGCATAACCTGTGGTACCCGGCATAGCCATAAAGCCACACTGTGAGCCATTTACGCCGTAAGCCTTTATTTTAAATACCTGGGTATTATTTATATAACCCACCCAGAGGTTACCTACCTGATCTATTTCCAGGTTGTTGAAGCCATTTATCTTAATAGCAGAAGAGGCGGTCCAGTCTATAATAGTGCTGAAGCCTATGGTATTGCTGCCTTCGTAATATAGTGCATAGTAGCCGCTGTTATCTATAAAGAACGAATAACCATTGTCTGTATTAGACGCACCAAATATCAAAGCCATTTCATAATTAGTCTGTATGCTGGTCTGCACCTGGAAATCATAATTGAAATTGGCGCCGGTACTTACCGTTTCGTTATGCGACCGGAGTTTTGAGTAATTCACTATTTCATAAGTACCACTGGCTACATCAGCATAAGAAGAGTCAGCAGAATTGGTAAATGACCAGCCCAGCGCATCATTATTAAACTCCTCATCAAACACATTTTGATAGCCGGTGGGCTGCGTTTGATAATGATCTCTTTTGGTGCAGGAGCTAAATAAAATACTGCCTATCCCTATTGCTAAAACAGCAATCATGTATTTTTTCGTGCGCATATTAAGCGTTTTATTCTTTACTAATTTATACTAAGACAAAAAGCAGACCACATACAAAGCCATGAAGATAAACATCTTGCACTTAACACAGTTTTAACAATTGAGCGCTGGCACGAAAATTTAAAGTATGCCTTATATAAAACAAAAGATATGGATAAGCTGGAACTAAAAGGCAAATGGAACGA
>JAFDXS010000624.1 GCA_018267795.1 Bacteroidota bacterium
GTGTTATGTATTTTCTCATGTTTAGTTTATTTGTTCGGCTTTATAGCCGGCTTTTTGAAGCGTTTCGATAATGTCTGTTGCTTTAAGGTCTTCAGTAGTAACCGTAAGTATTTTTTGAGGATTGGCAGTATCTACTTCCCATTTTTCTATACCTTCTTTATTATTAAGGAAAGGTGTAACAGTGGCTATGCAGCCCCCGCAATTGATGTTGGTTTTGAATTTTAGCGTTTGCATGATCTATTATTAAATTTTTATCCATTTTAATTTTAAGCTGTTAGACACAACTGATATGGAGCTTAATGCCATAGCAGCACCGGCTATCATTGGGTTGAGCAGGAAGCCTGTAAAAGGATATAAAATTCCTGCCGCTATAGGAATGCCTATAAGATTGTATATAAAAGCCCAGAAAAGATTTTGACGAATGGTATTAACTGTTTTGTGCGAAAGAGTTATTGCTTTAGGTATTGCCGAGAGATCAGATGATAATAAAGTCATCTTGGCTACATCCATGGCAATGTCTGTTCCCTTGCCCATGGCAATGCTCACATCAGCAACAGCAAGTGCTTCGCTATCATTGATGCCATCGCCCACCATTGCCACGGTTTTTCCCTGTTTCTGCAGTTCCTTAATAAAGCCTGCTTTAGTTGATGGCAGCATACCGGCAACATAATTTTTAATGTTGGCCTTAGCGGCAATCACTTTGGCCGTTTCATTATTGTCGCCGGTAAGCATATATACGTCAATACCCATGCTTTGCAATTGGCTTACTGCTGTAGCAGAACTTTCCTTGATTTTATCGCTAATGGCAACTATTGCAAGTACGGTTTTGCTATCAGTAAGCTGTATAACAGTATTAGCATCTTTCAACCAGATCTCCGCTTTCTCCTTCAGCCCGGCAGGGATTAAAATAGCTGATGTATCATAGCTGCCCACTGTATAGGTTACATTGTTATAGCTGCCCGAAACCCCTTTGCCGGAAGTGCTTTGAAAACTAGTGATGGTAACGGTGCTTGTACTTTTATCTTTTAAATGCTGTGTAATAGCATCGGCAAGCGGATGCTCGGACTTAACTTCTATGGCGTAAAGGATATTTGCCAGCAGGGTAATGTCATGTTCTTTGTTCCATGCTATATCTATTACCTGTGGCCGTCCCTCGGTAATAGTGCCTGTTTTGTCCAGAACAATGGCATTTACTCTTTTAGCCATTTCCAGGCTTTCGGCATCTTTAATAAGTATACCATTTTCTGCGCCCTTACCTACGCCTACCATAATAGCTGTAGGTGTGGCCAAGCCTAGGGCACAGGGGCAGGCAATAACAAGCACTGTAATGAGCGCCAATAAACCATGAGTAAAACCATTTTCGGCACCTGCAATGGTCCATACTACAAGACTAAGTATAGCCAGGCCTATAACAACAGGAACGAATATCCCTGCTATTTTATCTACCAGCTTTTGTACCGGGGCTTTGCTTCCCTGCGCATCCTGCACTGTTTTTATTATTTGTGCCAGCAAGGTATCGCCACCTACTTTTTCAGCTTTGAATTGCAGGCTTCCTTTTTGGTTTATAGTGCCGGCATATACTTTTGCACCTTCTTCTTTAAGCGCAGGTAATGGCTCGCCGGATATCATGCTTTCATCGATATAAGAGCTTCCTGTTGTTACCATACCATCCACCGCAATCTTTTCACCGGGCTTAATAAGAATAATATCACCTATTTTCACCTGCACCACAGGCACATCTACAGAAGTGTT
>JAFDXS010000625.1 GCA_018267795.1 Bacteroidota bacterium
TTGCGCAATGGAATTGATCTCATCATCATCAATGCCGGTCAGGGAGTATACCCACTTTAATTTTCCTGTATCATTTGTTTTTATAATCCAGATGTCATTACCACTGTACATATTAAAGCGTGGATTATCACCATCAGTAGATGCACTGCTGCCAGCCATTATATAGCCGCCATCTGTTGTTTGTTTAATAGAATGGCCTCTGTCAACTCCCGTTCCGCCATAGCATTTAGACCATTGTATTTTGGGTGCTTGCGCAAAGGTTGAAAGTGTGGTAAAAACGAAAAAAAGGGTGATAAGTGAAAATAGTTTGATATTCATAAGGTATAATTTGCCTCAAAAATAGTAGAAATAATTAATTACCCCCACCTTTGCACTATGCCGTTATATAAAGAATGGAGTAATGATGAGCATAGCCTGGCTGCTATATGGAAGATAGAGGAGCCTGAGGATTTCTTTAAAGATCATACCGGGCTGGATACAGATATAAAAAGCGAAAAGCGCAGGCTTGAGTTTCTGGCAGGCCGCTTCCTGCTGAAGCATCTGGAGGAAGATTTCCCTTTATTAAACATTAAACCGGATGAGCATGATAAGCCGCGCATAGATAACAATGAGTATTATTTCTCTATCTCCCATTCCTGGCCCTATGTAGCTGCCGTCATTAGTCCGCATAGCGAGGTAGGCATAGACATACAAGCCTGGCACCCGCGTATGGAGCAACTGCAGCACAAATTTCTGTCGGCAGATGAGCAGGGGCTAACTGCCAACAACACAGAACTCATTACCCTGGCCTGGTGCGCGAAGGAAGCCGCCTACAAATGGCAGGGCCGCCGTGGGGTAGAATTTATAGACCATATGCCTATTACCTTCTTTAAGAAACAGGACAATCTATTTAATATTAACATTTATCTTAAATTATCTATTCCAACCCGTATGCTTTCGTTGGAAGGCTTTATAGATAAGGGTTTTGCCTGCGTTTATGTGACAGATTCGGAAAAATGGGCAATCTATTAAATATAATTATTTTATTGTAATGTTACATTATTTATAAATTCTACTCAAAAATTTGGAAGTTTACTGTCGTTTATTTTAAATTTGCGTAAAATTTAATATTTTATGACATCCTTACGTTTTCTTGCATTAAACGAAATGGCTACCGAGGAGAAAAAGATTTCCGGCTACGGAACTAAGAAGATCTCCGCTATGTTCAACAGCAATGTATTCACCGGCCGCACTATGCGGGAATACCTTAGCGACGAAGCATATAAAAGCCTGATGAGTTCCATCAAATCCGGCTCTAAGATAGACCGCAGGATGGCAGACCAAATAGCAGCCAGCATGAAGGCTTGGGCTGAAGAGCGCGGTGTAACACACTTCACGCACTGGTTTCAGCCCCTTACCGGCACTACTGCTGAAAAACATGACTCTTTCTTCACCTTGAAAGCAGATGGTTCTACCATTGAACTTTTTGACGGTGATGCACTGATACAACAGGAACCTGATGCAAGCAGCTTCCCTAATGGTGGTATCCGTGCTACATTCGAGGCCCGTGGCTATACCGCCTGGGACCCTTCTTCTCCTGCTTTCATTATGGAGAGCGGCAGCGGTAAAACACTTTGCATACCTACTATATTTATAGCATACAATGGCGAATCGCTGGATTATAAAGCGCCGCTGCTGAAGTCTATAGCTGCGCTGGATAAAGCTGCTGTAGATGTTTGTAACTATTTCGACAAAAATGTAACTAAAGTA
>JAFDXS010000626.1 GCA_018267795.1 Bacteroidota bacterium
ATGAGCGAAAACGGGCTGAACCCTGATGTGCTGGTATGCCGTACCGAGGAGCCGCTGTATAAAGAACTGAAAAGAAAGATAGCCCTGTTCTGTAACGTAACACAGGATGCGGTAATAGAGGCATTGGATGCTGATACCATCTACAGCGTGCCACTGGAAATGATGCGTGAAAAGCTGGACCTGATATGCCTGCAAAAGCTAAACATGCCGGTAGGTACTGAACCTGACCTTACACGCTGGAAGGAATTTTTGAACAAGCTGCGTTATCCTAAATCTAAAGTTACCATAGGCCTGATAGGCAAATATGTAGAGCTGCAGGATGCGTACAAATCTATACTGGAAGGCCTGATACATGCAGGTGCTATGAATGAATGTAAAGTTGAAGTACGCAACATTCACTCGGAATACCTTACACCTGAAAATGCCATAGAAAAATTACACAATCTCGATGCTATACTGGTAGCCCCGGGCTTTGGCAGCAGGGGTATAGAAGGTAAGATAGATGCTATACGCTATGCGCGTGAGAATAAGATACCGTTCTTTGGTATATGCTTGGGTATGCAAATGGCCTGTGTAGAGTTTGCACGCAACGTACTGGGTATGAGCAAAGCACACTCTACCGAAATGAACCCGGATACTGACCAGGGTGTGATAGCCATGATGGAAGAGCAGAAAAACATAACCCAGAAAGGTGGTACTATGCGCCTGGGTGCTTATGATTGCGATCTGCAACCAAACTCAAGAACAGCAACCATCTATGGCAAAACACATATCAGCGAGCGCCATCGCCACCGTTATGAATTTAACAACGAATACCTCGAAGCTTATGAAAAGGCAGGAATGAAACCTGTAGGTAAAAATCCTAAAACAGGCCTGGTGGAAATAGTGGAAATCGAAGATCATCCTTTTTATATAGGCGTACAGTTTCACCCTGAGTATAAGAGCACTGTTGAAAATCCGCATCCATTATTTGTAGCATTCATCAAAGCTGCAAAAGAAGCACAGGAACAACGCAACGGGCACAGCCATCATATTTTTGAAAAAAGTGTAGCAGAAGGATAATTATTCACTCTATTATATTTTAAAAGCCGCTGAACTTTCAGCGGCTTTTTCTATTCGTCATATTCCAGGTCTTGTATCAGCCAGTTTTTTATATTCTTTGGGTCGCCGCCTTTATACTTTAGAGTTAGCGTATAACTGTCGCGTAGTATACTCTCCGGAAGTTTTATTCTTGTTACGTTCTTCAGTTTCACAAACATACCTACCGTGTAGGTGCTGTCAGGGTCTTGCTCTATTTTAAAGGTAGTATCTGATATTATTTCTTCAGGGCGCACACCTATTTCATTACTTAGAAAGGTAGTGGCAACTTTATAAATATCTGTGTCAGCCGGGGAGTTGCTTTCCTGCTTATTGCAGGCACAATAGGCCATCAACAACAATACCATTATAGCAAATAATCCTGCACGCAGCTTCATGCAGTTTTAGATGGCACTAACAGTAAAAAGTTTAATAAAGGTCCTGCAAATGTAAATGCTGCGATTTCACCTGCTGCCCGAAAAAATTGGTAGCGTGTTCGTCAAAATCACCCGTGTCATCCGTAGTATAGAATTGCATAGTGCCCGCTTTGCTTATGCGTTGCGCCATATCTGCATGCCGCTGCAAGTAGTCTTCCAGGCTGCGCGCCACTATCTCCCCCTGGGACACTACATTAATCCCCTCCGGCAGATACTGAAGTATCTTATCCAATA